>SZPB01000503.1 GCA_030263535.1 Cytophagia bacterium CHB2 | reverse complement strand
CGGCGGGGACAGTGGTGAGGTCTGTCCATACCTCAGGATTGGCTGGCCTTTTCAGCCAATTTTTGAAAAAGAACATGAAAATTTGCCAAACTACAGTAATAGAATAAACTTCAAAATCACATGTCAACTTTTCGTTGGTTCACGCTGCGGCTGTTCTGGAGCGCACTGCTGCTGCCGCCTCTCGCTTTCTTTCTGCTCTGGATTTTGCACGAGATTTTTTTCAAAGATATCTATTTCCCGGATGTTTTTTTGGTAATCGTTGCCGCGTTGCTGCTCTTTCCTCTTGTCAGTTTTGCGCTCACCAGCCTGGGCCGCCGCCGGTTTGATTTTTTGCAGGAACGCGGCAAAAGCTTGCTGCTCACCGAGCGCGACGATGCCGCCAGTGAGATGCTGCCGTTGTTGCGCCGTCTGTTTGACAGCGGTTTGTTGGCGCCGCGCGATCAGGAAAAATGCCAGCAGGCGCTGCGGCGCACCTATTTTCCGTTTTATGCCGGGCATCTCGAACATGCGCATGCGCGCGAGCAATTGCTGGCGGCGCTGCGCGAGGGCGTGCGGGCGGAAGAAGCCTATTATGCACTCAAATCCTACGTCTTGAGCCAGCCGCAACTCACGCTCGGCGTCGCCGGCATTGCCGAAGAATTGCTCGACTACAAGCCCGGCGACCAGGCGCTGGCCAATTTTTTTGTGCGCCACTTTTTGGAAAACCGCAGCACGCACTATCGCGCCGAATATTTTTATGCTAACCATCTCAGCCATGACGGCGGTTTGAGCGAGGCGATTCTCGATCTGTGCCTGGAAAAAATTCTCGGGCGCGAGCGCAAAGATGATTTTGCCGCCTGGTGTTGTGCGCGCGCCTTCCAATCCAAATGGGGGGCAGACCCGCGCGTGCGCCGCGCGCTTTTTCATTTTGACGAAGACTATCGCCTGGCGCAGCGTGAGGATGACTTGGCGCGGGCCGTGGCCGCATGCGCCCGCCTGTTGTCGCCGGAGGAAATCGCGCGCTGGCGCACGGAAGGCCGGCCCGTCCCGCCGGCTACCCTCAAACAGCAGGCGCAAAAATGGTATGTCAGCGCGCGCGAGTGGGTGTGGCAAGCGCTCACCTGGCTGCGCCGGCATCGCGCTGCGGCGCTGGCAGGGGCCGGCGTTTTGACGGTGCTGCTGCTTTATCTCAACTGGCCGTCCCGCCCACAAGAGGAAACGCCCGCGCCGCAACCGGCCGCCGCGGAGCCGCAACAATATTTTTCCCTGCAAGTCAGCTCGGTCCGGGAACGTCTGCGCGCCAATCGTATGGTGCAGAGCTTGCAATCATCGGGATTGGAGGTTCGCCTAATCGAGCCGCAAACGCCTGCAGGCTGGTTTGCCATTCGCGTGGGGCGCTATCCCTCCCAGGAAAAAGCGCAAGCCGCAGGCGACAGCCTGAAAACCGCGGGCATCATTCAGGAGTTTTTGGTGAGAAGCGAGGAGCGGCAATAAAATGCCGGATACGGCGCTTGCCTTCACTTCGACATCATTTTCATGATTATCGAATGCCGTGCGCGGCATGGAAAATTTGGGTCAAAACGATTGAATAGTTTCGGCGATAATGGTATTGCCTAAAATTTTTCCCCTGCGCCGCCCGAGGCTTCAGTTTTTACTGGTTTGAAAATTGGCATAGGCGATTAGTACTGCAACGTTGAGTAAACACTGTCTTCTTTAGAAGGCCAGCTTGACTGCAACGGGGACACATGCAGCAGCAAAGAGCAACACTCCCGAAAATTCTCGCATTTCCCTCACCACAAGCCCCAAACGGGGCAAGATGATTTATCAAATTAATTGGGGGTTCGGTAGGCTCACCCACCAATGGCCGTCTCACAGGATTCCTGCTGAATGACAAGTCGCATAGGTTAGCGCCAGGCTCAACCGGCAAATTCATTCCTCCCAAAATCTCATCATCACAACAAACCACCGGTATTTTCTGTTGCGGCTGGGCGCGGCGAACAGTATATTTCGCGTTCAAATTGGCGTCTATTGCAAATCTTCTCAATTCAAAAAAACCTCATGTCAAACCAAAACAATAATCCCAAAAACGAAAACTCGAAAGCCTTTGGCCCGAATGCCTGGCTGATTGACGAGATGTTTCATCAATACGCGGAGCAGCCGGATTCGGTCGCGGAAAGCTGGCGCGATTTTTTTGACGATTACCGCCCAATCAGCACTACGGCAGTCGCACCGACGCCCGCCGCAACCGTGCCGGTTGCGGAAAAAGCCGCAAAAACCGCAGAGCCGGAAATCGAAGAACTGCCGCCCGGGGCCACGCCGATTCGCGGCGGTTTTGCGAAGATCGTCGAGAACATGGAACGCAGCCTGGAGATTCCCACAGCAACTTCCGTGCGCATGATTCCGGTGAAATTATTGGAAGAGAATCGCCGCGCGCTCAATCAATATTTGATCGATCTCACCGGCGCTAAGATGAGCTTCACTCACATCATCGCCTGGGCGTTGGTGAAGGCGGTGCAATCCCTGCCGGCGATGATGAATTATTTCCTCGAAATTAAAGGCGCGCCTTATAAAATCGCGCCGGAGCATATCAATCTCGGCTTGGCCGTGGATGTGGCGAGCAAAGACGGCTCGCGCTCGCTGTTTGTGCCCAACATCAAGCGCGCTGAGACCATGGATTTTGCCACGTTTTTCAATGCTTATAACGATATTGTTCGCCGCACGCTTGCCAATCAAGCCAAACCGGAAGATTTTGCCGACACCACCATCACGCTCACCAATCCCGGCACCATCGGCACCGTCGCGTCGGTCCCCCGGTTGCTCACCGGGCAGGGCGCGATCATCGCCACCGGCGTGATCGGCTATCCTGCCGAGTATCACGCCATGGCCCCTGAGGTCCTCTCAGGCCTGGGCATCAGCAAGGTGATGACAGTGACGAGTACGTATGATCACCGCATTATTCAAGGCGCCGAAAGCGGGCTATTCCTCCAGAAAATGCACCAACTCCTGCTCGGCGAAGATAATTTTTATGATGAAATTTTTTCGAGCCTGAAGGTTCCCTATCATCCCGTGCGCTTGCAGCAGGACAAGAATCCGGCATTCGACAACAATTTGCTGGATGACGGCATGGTGGAAAAGGAAGCGCGCGTCATTCAACTCATCAACATCTATCGCGTGCGCGGCCATCTCCTGGCGAATTTGAATCCGCTCAGCAGTGAAGCGCCCTCGCATCCCGCGCTCGATCCCAGCCACTACGGCCTGAGCTTGTGGGATTATGATCGCGAGTTCATCACCGGCGGTTTGGGCGGCAAGCAGCGCGCGACGTTGCGCGAGATTCTGGACATCCTGCGCGAGGCCTATTGCCACACCATCGGCGTCGAGTACATGCACATCCAGGATTTGGAGCAAAAAGCCTGGGTGCAGCAATACGTCGAAGGCAGTAAACGCAGCGATTGGATGAATGCCGAGGGCAAGCGCCGCATACTCGACAAGTTGAATTCAGCGGAAGCGTTCGAGCGCTTTTTGCACACCAAATATATCGGCCACAAGCGCTTCAGCCTCGAAGGCGCGGAGTCGTTGATTCCGATGCTCGATGCCCTGCTCGAGCGCGCCG
>SZPB01000502.1 GCA_030263535.1 Cytophagia bacterium CHB2 | reverse complement strand
GCCGATGCTCACACCGACGTTGCCGCGATTGAGCAAGTCATTGTTCCACGCCTGCAACATCTCGTCAAAACGCTTGTCCTCGCGCAGCACCCATTCGACATAAAGCGCGCCGAGATACTCCGCAAAGGCTTCGCTGAGCCATTGATCGTGATACGTTGCCCACCCGAGCAAATTGCCAAACCATTGATGCGCCACCTCGTGACTGCGCAGCGCTTCCGTCGGCCCGGTGACGTGGCCGGCAAAGCCCAGCCAGGAAAGCGTAACGAAGCCGGGAAATCCCTGGCTGTGCATCGTCGGCGATTCGACGACACGCAGCACGGGCAAGGGAAAATCGCCCAAATGGTTTTGAAAAAAATACAGGCTGTTTGCCAAATCTTTTGCCACACGTTTGCGATCAGGCAGGGCCCGCCGTGTCATGCTGTAGATTTCAATTTGCGGCAAGCCCAGTTCTGGGGAAGCGAGAAGCGTATCCGCCGAAAAATTTCCCAAACAGAACGTTGCCGCTTTGGCAGGCAAGAATGATCTGTAAAAACTCAAATGAAATCCGCCTTCATACCAGTCGCGCACCAGGCGGCCGCCCGTCAAGACGCGCATGCGCGGCGGGCATTTAAATACGATGCTGTAATGTGCGCGATTCAAGTAACCCAGGCGCGGCACCCAGAATACCGGATCTTTGAGAAAAAGCGAGCCGTTTTCATGGCGTTGCAACATGTCGCCGTCATAATGAAAGAGCAAGCGCAGCGTGTCTGCGGAAACCGCGGGCGCAGGCAGGAACACCGTGATGTCCGTTTCTTTCTTTGCGCGGATGAAGTCCAGCGTGTCGCCCTGTTCGGATCGCACCCAGGCGAGATCAAGTTCGGTGGATAACGTAAATGAGAGTGTGCGCGGCTTGGTTTGCGGAAGCGCGATGTTGACTCCGAGGTCGGCTTCCATGTTGCCGCCGCCGTCCAATTCGACCCAGCCGGTATATCTCATCAATTGCGGCGCCGGTTGCCGGGGAGGCGGATCATGCGTTGGCTTATAGCTGCACACCGTGTAAAACGGGCGTCTGATGCGCTTGGGAAAGTATTGCAATAACGTTATTGGTTCCTCGGCAGCAGAATCAAAGAAGTAGAGATAGAGCGGAGGAAAAGGATTGAGATCGCGATCGGGATAAAACGCGCAGAGGACGAAGGCGGAAGGTTTTTCTTCAACGCGCCGGCGCAAAAGTTGCGCCGCCAAATTGTAGCCCCGGTGCTCAAGCAGCGCCTCAGAAATATCGCCCATCCAATCCTGAGTTTTGCGGTGCAATGGCGCATGAATGCGCGGGAGTTGAGCGCCGGTAAAGATTGATCTGCTTTCCCCGGGCATGGAGAAATCTTCAAGACGCGAAAATCGCCAGAGGATTTGTGAAGCCGTGCACGAGAGCAGAGAATCCTTGGCAAACCGGGAAACCTGAAACTGCTCGAGCGCATGCGGCGGCCGAAATTCGATGTGGGCTTGACCCTCGAACAGCAGCCCGGTGACGGTCTGCGTGCTGTCGAGCAGAACCGTAATTTTTCCTGAATGCAGTGTTGCTTTGAAATCAGGCAGTTGAACGAGCAGGGTATCGCGTATCGCCCAGGCAGAATCGGCGGGGATGGGTTTTTGCAGAGATTGATAGAGTCTGCGCAACTCGCGGTCGCGCAAGCCATTTTTTTGCGTTGCGCCCAGTGTTTGTGCAAACAACGCAATCATCGCGGCGGCAAAAAGACACGTAAACACGCGCGCGTCCGGCAGCATCGTTTTCCTTGTTGAGAAATTCATTACCGGGCAAACAGCGAACGCCAGTAGAGGTTTTCAGCGTTGTTCGTCGAGCCGAATATCATCCTCCAAACGCCAGGGCGGACTGACCAGCGCAGCGAATACGAGAACATTTTGACCGATATTCTCGATCCATTGCTCTTTTTCCGGCGGGATATAAACCGCGTCGCCAGATTGCACTTCTTTGGTCTCCTCGCCAACGTGCATGTTGCCGATCCCCTCGATAATGTAATAAACTTCGGATTGGCGCAGATAGTGGCGATAAGTCGCTTTGCCCGGTTCGACGTAGGCAATCGCGAAAGAGTAGGAGATTTTTGCCTCCGGATCCCGCTCGGGATGCAGCAATTCGCGCAAGCGGCAACCGTCGTTGGCGATGATTTCTTCACAATCCTTTTCATGTTTGACTAACATAATGCCCTTGTCCTTTTGTAAACGGATTTTCCTCGTTACACCGAAACCGGCCTGCCGGTTTTGAGCAAGCCGGAGTGCTCGAGTAAACGTTCGGCCCATCTCGTGCAGGCGGCGCTGATGTCCGCGCGCTGCGTGTCATCTGCAACGCCGTTTTCAAGGTCATTTTGCCAACCCGCCAAATCAACCTGCAAAGCTTCCAAATCCGCCCGGGTTTCTGGATTGGCGTCGGAGATTGTCCACGCGGCGAAGAGTTGGCATTCTTGAAAAAGCTGCTCAGTAATACCCCGGGGTTTTTGGGAATGAACCAAGAATCCCAAACGCTTGACACTTGACGCCAGATTCCCTAATTGAATTGGAATCGCGTCGCGCAGATGGAGTTCTCTAAGCCTTGTTTCGTTAATCATGGCCGCTCCAGCAATCGCCGGGCAATTTCTTCAACCCGGTCTCGAATCGCGCGATCAAGAATAATCATCGCAGGGTTATTCTGATTCGGGCGTATGTTTATTAGCGCTTCAAACTTGACTTCTGAGCTATCCGGATACCAATCTGCGCCCCAGATATTTTTTTGTTTACTGCCATCCTCCAGCAGAACTTCCTCGCAATCGGCATGGCGCGCGCCGCCTCCCGCAAGAATTTCCCGCTCAATATCAACGGCTAATTTGATAAAGAATTCAAAAACCGGAAGCATCTCGGCAATCTGTTCCGGTGTAGCTTGTGTACGAATAATGTGAATCATGGTACCCCCGTTTTTGATCTTTGTGAAAATCTTGGATTAGACGCGTTTGTAACTTGCCATTTTCTCCATCAGAAAAGGCGCTAGCGCGTCCATGCTCACGCGCGTCTGCACGAGGGTATCGCGCTCGCGCACGGTCACGGTTTGATCCTGCAACGTTTGGCCGTCCACGGTGATGCCGAAGGGCGTGCCCGCTTCATCCATGCGGCGATAACGCCGGCCGATGGCGCCGCCGTCATCATAGAACACGTTGAATTGCTTTTTGAGATCATGATAAATCTTCTGCGCCACCTCCGGCATGCCGTCTTTTTTCACCAACGGAAAAACGCCGGCCTTGATGGGCGCAATTACCGGCGCAAGGCGCAACACCGTGCGCGCCTCGCCCTCGATCACGTCTTCGTCATAAGCATCGATAAGCGTCGTCAGCACGGTGCGGTCGCAACCGGCGGAAGTTTCGATGATGTAGGGAATGAATTTCTCGCGCGTCGCATCGTCAAAATATTGCAGATCCTTGCCGCTGTATCCCGCATGGCGCTTAAGATCGAAATCCGTGCGGTTGTGAATGCCTTCCAATTCCTTCCAGCCAAAGGGGAATTCATATTCGATGTCGAAGGCGGCGGCGGCGTAATGCGCCAGCTCCGTGGGCCCGTGTTGATGGAATTGCAGCTTCGCGGGACGAA
>SZPB01000501.1 GCA_030263535.1 Cytophagia bacterium CHB2 | reverse complement strand
ACGCGAATGTCTTCCTGCCACAACCGCCCGTCGATGTCGATCGAGCGGCTGAATTTTTCCATCAATTCCGAGGGGCCGGAAGTGAAGCGCCCGGCCCAGACTTTATTAGAGGAGGCGAGGCGCATCTTCACCGGCTTTTTCTTTGGTCGCATCCGCTTTATCAATCCCGCTTAAACTTGCTGTAATCCGGATGGCGATACTCGCTCAAGCCGGTGCCCTCGATATCGATCAAGGCCTTGACTTTCAGCGGCAAGCCAAAGAGATTGATGAAGCCTTCGGCGTCTTGCTGATTGTAAACATCGTCCTCGCCGAAGGTGGCATAGTCTTCACGATAAAGCGAATAAGGCGATTTGCGGCCCTCAACGATGACATTGCCTTTGTAAAGTTTGAGACGAACCGTGCCCGTGACTTTCTCCTGGGTTTTTTGCACGAAGGCATCGAGCGCCTGTCGCACCGGCGTGTACCACTGGCCGGTGTAAATCAACTCGGCATAACGCGGCGCCAACATTTCTTTCATGCGCAGCAATTGGCTGGTGAGCACCAGGCTTTCCAGTTCGCGATGCGCGGCATAGAGAATCGTGCCGCCGGGCGTTTCATAAACGCCGCGTGATTTGATGCCGACCAAGCGATTTTCTACCATATCGACACGGCCAATGCCGTTTTCGCCGCCAACTTTATTTAACGCCATCAACAATTTCACCGGCGACAACGCTTCGCCATTCAAGGCAACCGGCTCGCCCTTCTCAAAATCAAGCGTGATAATGGTCGGGCGATCGGGCGCCTGTTCGGGACTCACGCTCATGCCGTAAATGCCATCCGGCGGGCTTTGCCACGGATCTTCCAACTCACCGCCTTCGCTGGAAAGATGCCAAAGATTTTGATCGTGGCTGTAAATTTTCGTGAGGGAAGCGGTAATCGGAACATTGCGTTCGTGGGCATAACGGATCGCATCTTCGCGTGAGCGGATGTTCCATTCGCGCCAGGGCGCGATGACGCGCAGCTTGGGATTGAGCGCTTTGTAGGTCAATTCGAAACGAACTTGATCATTGCCTTTGCCGGTGCAGCCATGCGCTACGGCGTCCGCGCCTTCTTTCTCCGCCACCAACACCTGATGCTTGGCAATAATGGGCCGCGCGAAGGAAGTGCCGAGCAGATATTTGCCTTCATAAACCGCGTTTGCTTTCAAGGTGGGATAAACAAAATCCCGGATGAATTCCTCGCGCAAATCGTCAATATAGATTTTGCTCGCGCCGGTTTTGATGGCCTTTTCTTCCAGGCCCTGCAATTCTTCGCCCTGGCCAATGTCGGCAGTATAAGCAATCACTTCGCAGTGATAGTTTTCCTTCAGCCAGGGAATAATGATGGACGTATCGAGGCCGCCGGAATATGATAAAACAACTTTACGAACAGTTTTGTCCATTAAGACTTTCCTTTCCTCAAAATAATAATGAAATGTGAGAAGATCATTGTAAGGCGGGGATGATCATACATAAACTTCACGAAACAAGCAACGGACAACTTGCACAAGGCCTCATTTCGGCAATGAGACCTTGTGCCGTCACACGCCTGTTTCCAGGGGGAAGCCTAACGGAGAAGATCGACAGAAAAGCATTCGAGCGGATGATGCCCTCTCATTTGACGAACAACATCTCGCTGTAAACCGGCAAGGGCCAATAATCATCCGGCAAAGACTTTTCGAGCTTGGCGGCTGCGGCACGCACGCTATTCATCGCAGGGATGACTTTATCGCGCATGTGATAGGCTTTGGAATGCACCGTATCGCCGCCGAGATCGGCATTCACCACCAGCAATTTGTCGAGTGTCTCACGCAGCTCGTTGGTATAGCCATTGACTTCCTGCAACGTCTTGGCCACGCCGGTGGTCTCGATGCCATTGCGTTTCACGCCATCCATGGTCGCGGCGAGATCGTGCAAATACCGAATAGCCGCCGGCAAAATCATGGTTTGCGCCAGCAGGGCCGTGGTCTCGGCTTCGATGTTCACGGTTTTAAAATATTGGTCAAAGAAGATTTCTTCACGCGCTTCCAATTCCCGGCGATTCAACACCTCATACTTTTCGAACAATTGCAGATTTTTGGCATCATGCAGGCGTTCAAACGCGTCCAACGAATTCTTGAGATTCCACAAACCGCGTTTTTCCGCCTCTTGATGCCATTCGGCGGTGTAGTTGTCGCCATTGAAGATTATACGCTTGTGCTGGTGAATCACCTCCTTCAACACCGCATGCAACGCCTGCTCGAACGGCATTTTCGCTTTCAGGTGCGCCTCGATGGTGGTGGTCAATTCGTCGATTGCCGCGGCCACGATCGTGTTAAGCACGGTGTTGGGAAACGAAATCGACTGGCTCGCGCCCACAGCACGAAATTCGAATTTGTTTCCCGTGAACGCAAACGGCGAGGTGCGGTTGCGATCGCCGGCGTGGCGCGGCAGATGCGGCAGCACCGGCGTGCCCAAACCGAGCAGATCTTTCGATTTGCTGCTCTCGGGTTTGCCTTTTTCAATTTGATTGAAAATATCTTCGAGTTGCTCGCCCAAGAAAATCGATATGATTGCCGGCGGCGCTTCATTCGCGCCCAGGCGATGATCGTTGCCCGCATGCGCCACACTGGCGCGCAGCAAATCCTGATATTCATCCACGGCTTTGATCACGGCTGCGCAGAAAAACAAAAATTGCATGTTGTCATGCGGCGTCTCTCCGGGCTCCAGCAGATTCATGCCGGTGTCCGTCGACATCGACCAATTGTTGTGCTTGCCGCTGCCGTTGATGCCCGCGAAGGGCTTTTCGTGCAGCAGGCACACCAGGCCATATTTGCGCGCGGTGTTGCGCAACACTTGCATCATCAATTGTTGATGATCGGCCGCGAGGTTGCTGTTCTCGAAAATCGGCGCGATTTCGTATTGTGCCGGCGCCACTTCGTTATGCCGTGTTTTCACCGGTATGCCGAGGCGATAAAGCTGATACTCGGCATCGGTCATGAACGCCAACACGCGTTCGGGAATCGAGCCGAAGTAATGATCTTCCAGTTCCTGGCCGCGCGGCGGCTTGGCGCCAAACAGCGTGCGGCCGCTGTTTACCAAATCCGGGCGGCGATAAAAAAATTCCTCGTCAATCAGAAAATATTCCTGCTCGGAACCAATAGTGGTGTAGACTTTATGCACGTTTTTCACGCCAAACAAGGTGAGAGCACGCAATGCTTGCTTGTTCAGCGCTTCCATCGAACGCAGCAAAGGCGTTTTGTGATCGAGCGCTTCACCGGTCCACGAGGCGAATGCCGTGGGAATGCACAGGGTCGCGCCGTGATGATTTTTAATAATGAACGCCGGCGACGTGGGATCCCACGCTGTGTAGCCGCGCGCTTCAAACGTCGCGCGAATACCACCGCTGGGAAATGACGAAGCGTCCGGTTCACCTTGAAACAAATCTTTGCCGGAGAAGCGCGCAATCGCGCCGCCGCCGACATTGGGCGTGACAAAGCTGTCGTGCTTCTCTGCTGTCAGGCCGGTCAACGGCTGAAACCAATGGGTAAAATGCGTGGCGCCATGCTCGACCGCCCATTCTTTCATGGCGTTCGCAACCACATCGGCAA
>SZPB01000500.1 GCA_030263535.1 Cytophagia bacterium CHB2 | reverse complement strand
AGAGGAATGGATTTGATCGTCTTGAGATTTTGCGTGATGTTCTCGCCGGTGTAGCCGTCCCCGCGGGTGGAACCGATGGTGAGCACACCGTTTTCATAAACCAGCTCGACTGCAGTGCCGTCGAGTTTCGGCTCGACGGTGTATTCGATTTCATCGAGTTCGAGCAGCTTGCGCAGGCGCTGATCGAAGTCGCGCACCTCGCCGTCGTCAAAGGCATTGTCGAGCGAGACCATGGGAATCGTGTGCGTCACGGTCTCGAATTCTTCCAGCGGCGCAGCGCCGACCCGCTGCGTCGGCGAGTCCGGCGTGACGAGTTCCGGATATTTGGCTTCGAGTTCCTGCAGCTTGCGGAACAGGCGATCATACTCGGCGTCAGTGATCTCGGGATCATCGAGCACGTAGTAGCGATACGCGTGATGATTGAGCTGCTCGCGCAGCTTGAGGATTTCGGTTTGGGGTTGAGGGGAGGGCATGGGAGTTACACTAATAGTGATTATTTTCAGCTTTTGCGGCCGTTCGCATACAGCCGCACGACGAATTCTTCGCCTTCCAGGGCAAACTCCGGTTCGGTGCCGTTGTGCGCGCGCATCTGGCGGATCATATTGGGAATGCCGCTGCCGAATTCTTCCATAAAACCCAGGCGATTGAGAAACTGTGCGAGCAGAGGATTGCGTGATTCATGATTATAAAAACGAATGCTCTCCAACGTCATCGAATTGGGCAAACGGCCCGGGCTGCGGACTTCGAGATGGTTGTCGAAAAAGAACAGGCGAACTTGATTGCCGGCGATGCTGTAATCACGATGCGCAACGGCATTAACCACCACCTCACGCAGAACTTCCGGAGGGCAAAACGGCTGCTCGCGGCGCACAAAGCCCTCGATTTTGGTATACACGCCGTTATAAAGTCTGACGTAATCGTCGCATTGCTTCACTAGTTGCGGCAGGGTTCCGGCCATTTCTTGCGGGTTCAGACGATCGGCGGTGCTGTCATTGCCCAGAAAACGCACGGCCGTAATCCGGCTCTGCGGCATGAAACGCTGCGGCTCGCGGCCAAAAACGAGCAAACCGGCAACCGTTAATCTCTGCGTCTCATCCACGGTTGTGGCGACACGCGTGCGCTCCAACAACAGTTCAATGGAAATGCCTGCTGCTGAGATCGGTTGGCGGGAAATTTTCTCGAAATATTTTTGAAAGGCCTCATGATCCAAATCAGCCAGCGCCGTTCCCGCGACCGGTGTTTCGTCGAAATGATAAAGCCCGGATTGTTGCAGCATGCGTGCGCGCTGCTGCGGCGAAGCAAGCTGCTTGCTCGCCCCGGCGCGGACATAGCATTGGTCGCTGTTATTTTCATAGGGCGGGCCGGCGCGTTTTTCCACCCGCACTGCGACAACGGGAATGCCGTTGAGATCCACACGCTCGATCACGGGATAAAGCGAGGGCCGGCAATTGTCGCGCGAGATGTTGGCCAGGGCGTTCATCGTGGCATCCACATCAGAGACGCCAATGATCTGTCCATTATCAGTTACGCCGACCAACAGGGTTCCGCCAGTCGTGTTCGCAAAGGCAATCAGCTCGCCGGCAGTATCGCTGCGTTGAGAAACGTCGCGTTTGAATTCGAGTGTCTGGCCTTCACCGGCGGCGATCATTTTTCGGATGTCATCGGCTGTGAGAGGCATATGTCTATTCCATGAATAAAATTGATTCAAATGATACAATCAGGTCGCGCCCAGATTCACCGGTGCGGCGCGATCAAAATATAACACCATTTGGCATGAAGTCGCAAGCGCAACTCCGGGAACGGATTTCCACCGCCCGGGCGATTGATTAAGGCTGGGATTGAAGATATTCCAACAACGCCATTGCATTATTATGCTTTTCATCTTTTGCGCTGTACACCAACGTCACGGCCCCGGCGCGGGCATGTTGGCGAAGTGCCGCAACCGAATCTTGTTTATTGCGCAATTCGGCGAAGTAGCGCTGCTTGAATTCCGCCCATTTCGCCGGCTCATGGCCGAACCATTTGCGCAAATCATCGCTGGGCGCGATTTCTTTGAGCCAGAGAGCGATCTGCGCGTTCTCTTTTTTCACGCCGCGCGGCCACAGCCGGTCGACGAGAATGCGAAAGCCGTCGTCCGCAGCCGGGGCGTCGTAGATGCGTTTGGTTTTGATCGGTAATTTCATAGTAATGCCGGTTCTCGAACATCGTTGTCATTTCGGCCAAATTGCGCTTGGCAACCTCCATCAGCTTGTTGCTTGTGGGTTTCGATAACAGGCATGACAAACTCGTCAACTAGAAATTCCAGGCACAATACTGAAAAAAACATATTCATTGCCGAATGCGTATCATGCGATCATCAATAACAATCAGCTTTTGGCGGAGATCATCACGATTTGCGGTGGAAAGAAACTGCCTTAATAAGTCATGCAATCCTTTGCGATTTCGTGTTCGGATGCTCAAAAGAATAATACCTTGATGCAAACGCGGTGGATAGTCGAGAATGTTTCCAAAGCCTTTGTCTTCGGTGAGCAAAACTTCGTCTCTTTGGATCGACAATTGCAGAACGGACGAATCTTCCAGTTCTGCCAATCCCAGACTCTTCAACGTCGTCAGTTTGTGGCCCAAGCCATGGACAAACTCAGTCGTTCGCTGGGATACGCAATGATCGACGAGGAATTTCACGCGGCCTCCGTTAGACCTGTTTCATATAACTGAATCTCCTCATTGCCGACCAATTGATTTGCGAACGCTATGCAAGCACGAATATCCTCCGGCGCAAGATCTGGAAAATCTTCTCTGATGATTTCCTCCGACGATGCCCCGTCAGCAAGCAGAACCAACACCTGCTGAACCATAATTCGTGTCCCCCGGATGTGAGGTTTACCGTGACAGATATTTTTGTCAACCGAGATGCGGTTCAAAAGTTGTTCTTTCATCGAAGTGCCTTTCAAGTCAAAGTTAAGAATCCGGTTCAATCTGTTTCGCACACCACCTCAGACGATTTCACCCCTTGATACACCCCAGCGGCCTGAGCTGCGCTACCTTTTTCGAGATGCCGGCATAGTGGCAGGTATCCACGACGTCGGTCACGTCTTTGTAGGCTTCGGGGATTTCTTCGTCGATCGTGCCGCGGCTCGCGCCCATAACGTGAATGCCTTGTTCTGCCAATTCTTTCGCAATGTTGCGGCCGTGCGCGGTTTGCTTGGCTTTGTGGCGGCTCATGGCGCGGCCGGCGCCGTGACAGGTCGAGCCGAAGGTTTGTTCCATTGCGCCTTCGGCGCCAACGAGAACATAAGAGTAACGTCCCATGTCTCCCGGAATGAGTACCGGCTGTCCTACTTCGCGGTAAGCCTCCGGGATTTGCGCATGCCCCGGCGCGAATGCGCGCGTCGCGCCTTTGCGATGCACGCAGACCTTCACCGGTTTGCCGGCAAAGAGATGATCCTCGAATTTCGCAATATTGTGCGCAACCTCGTAAACCGTGCGCAGGCCGATGTACTTGGGCGCTTTGTTGATCGCTTTCGCAAACGCCTCGCGCGTCCAATGCGCAATCATTTGGCGATTGGCAAACGCAAAATTGATGGCGCAGCGCATGGCGCCGAGATAATCCTGGCCCTCCGGCGAAGC
>SZPB01000499.1 GCA_030263535.1 Cytophagia bacterium CHB2 | reverse complement strand
TCCGAAATAAGTTTGGATGTTGGATTCTTGAATTCGAATTGCGGAATCTCTATGACACGCTTCAATTGCATTGTTCCGGTGGCTGCAATCAACAATCCGCAATCAACAATCCGCAATCAACAATCCGCAATCAACAATCCGCAATCGACAATCCGAAATCGAAGGAGGCGGCGATCGGAATCGAACCGATGAATAGAGGTTTTGCAGACCTCCGCCTTAGCCACTTGGCTACGCCGCCCGGCATAAGCACACAACAACGTTCGGCAGCAGAGGTTATGCGCTGCCGTTTTCCAACAACATAAAACGCTTCCCACCCTGAGGCAGAAAGCGTTTTGAGTGTGAGCGGGAGACGGGGCTTGAACCCGCGACCCCCACCTTGGCAAGGTGGTGTTCTACCACTGAACTACTCCCGCTTAACGACGGCCAATATAAAGAAATCCCCTTTGGCGTGCAAGCATTTTTTTGCTTGCAATCCTAACTAGATTCCAGTATAATCCCAAAGTTTTACGAATCAAACCGAGACTAGCGCGAGAGAAAAGCCTGCACTCATGGACGGCATTGAATACACAGAATTGATCATTACCTGCGAAGCCTGCGGCAACGTCAAGCGTTATCCGGTCAACAGCCAGGAGGAGTGTGATCGCATCTTTCGCGAGTTTCGCTGTGAGAACAGTTGCGGGCGCAACCTCTACAGTTTCATCACCATCGGCACGCTCAAACGCGAAGCGGCGCCGAATCTCGAAAGTTCTGAAACGCCGGTGGAGCAATAGTCTCAGAAAATCTTCATCTCATCCAAAGGATTTTCCTTCCCCAAATTGCATCCTAAAATTACCCGACAGTTACAAAACAACGTGCATGATTCCGTGTCCTGACCGAGTAAGATGATGCGGTCATGCAGTCATCCTTTTTTGCTTTTGAAGGAGTGTAGCTTATGCGTTCATGGAGAGTGTGTTGTTGTGCCCTGCTGGTTGGAATGATCGGGCTGTCCGCCTGTTCGAAAAAAAATGTGAATCAGCAACCGCCCCTGCCAAAAGATTTCAGCTTGATGTTCGGCGAAGGCGGCGGCATAACCGGGGTCTGGCAGGGGCATACCATTCAAGCCGACGGCACGGTTCTCGCCTGGCAGGGCAAAACCGCGGGCGAAGCGCCGCAACCGGCGGGCAAGCTTTCCTCGAAACAGATGAAATCATTGTGGCAACAGGTGCATGCCGCCAACTTTTTTACCGCAACAGAAAACGATAACGGTAATCTCACCACCTTCATGCGCGTGACGGCCAATCAACAGACGCACGAAGCCTCGTGGACGCCGCAACTCGGCGCACTCGCCAGCAAGAATTCAAGCTTGCAGCAATTGTATAAAATTTGCCGAGAAACCACGGAAAAAGCGGCAAAAAAGCACTAATGCCTCTTCTATATTCTTAAGCTCTTGCTTCTGCTCGCGGTTGTTTTTCGGCAAAAGCAGATGCCGGGAGCGCTCATTCCCTCAGGTACCTCAAATTCCAAGGAGACGTTTATGCGAATCGTGAAAAGCCATTGGCTCGTCGCGATGTTAGGATGCGGGCTGCTCGCGTTCGGCAGTTCCCCGCAAGCGTCGAAAACGCTCGATCCCAACATAAAAAATCCATTTGCCAGCAAAATGAAGCGTGAGAATCCCGGTTTGGCGCAACCGGAACGGCGCCGTGTGTTTGAACAAGATTTGGCGCAGCTTCCCGCGAAAATCAGCGCCGCCAGAACCGGCGCTCTGCAAAAACCAGCGCCCTCTCCGCGTGAACTTGCGCTCGCGCGCCTGTCAAGCCTGAGCGGCGGCAGCTTGAAAATTTTCTGGAACGAAAACGGCTCTTTGCCGATTTTTATCAAAGGCTATCGCTTGCAGGAAAACAAACTGGCGCAGGCGCAAATCGCGAGCGATGCCGCATTGTCGCAGCAGGCGCTGGCGTTTTTGCAAGAGAATGCCGATTTGTTCCGTTTGCAGAATCCCGCGCAGGAATTCCAAGTTCTCACCGTGCAGCGCGAGGCTTCCGGTATGACGCACATTCATTATCAACAAGTCTATCAAGGCCTGGAAGTCTGGGGCCGCGATATCTGGGTGCATCTCGATCGCAACGGCGTGGTCGAGAGCTTCAACGGGCGCTACAGCGCGACGCCGGCAAGCGTCGCGGTGAATGATCTTCAAATCAATCAGGCGCGCGCTGAACAAATCGCGCGGCAGGCGTTCGGCATCCCGGCCGATGCCATTAGCAGCCGCTTGCTCATTTTTATTGATGAAAACGAAACGCCGCATGCCGCCTGGCTCGTCAATCTCAAAAAAGGCTGGGACGGTAATTGGCATTATTTTGTCGCCGCGCAAACCGGCGCGCTTTTGAAGCATTATAATCATATCATGTTTGATGGCCCGGTAACGGGCAGCGGCACGGATTTGCTGGGTGCCTCGCGCAATCTCAATCTTTACCAGATCGGCGCCAACTATCTCATGATTGACGCTTCTAAGCCGATGTTCAACGCCGCGCAATCCCAAATCCCGGATGACGGCAAAGGCGTGGTTTACGTGTTTGATGCGCGCAACGGCGAAGGCGAACAGTTGTACTACGTCGTTTCGAATAATCCCAACTCCTGGTCCGATCGTTCTAGCGTCTCGGCCTCGGCCAACGGCGCATTGGTTTATGATTACTATAATCAGGTTCATGGCCGCAACGCGATTGACGGCGCCGGCTCAACCATGAACATTGCCATCAACTTCAAGCAGAATTTGAACAACGCATTTTGGAATGGCCAATTCATGGTATTCGGAAACGGCGACGGCAACCGCTTCAGCCCGCTGGCCGCGGCGCTGGATGTGACGGCGCATGAAATGAGCCACGGCGTGGTGGAGCGCACCGCCAATCTTGTTTATGAAAATCAACCCGGCGCGCTGAATGAATCCTTTGCCGATGTGTTCGGGGCGTTGTTTGAATTCTGGGTGGAAGGCAATGCCGGCGACTGGTTGATCGGCGAAGATGTGACCACGCCCGGCACGCCCGGCGATGCGCTGCGCGATATGGCAAATCCTGCTTCAAATCTTGTGGCCTTCAGCAAGCAGCCGACGAAGATGAGTGAATTTCAAAACTTGCCCAACACCGAAGAGGGCGACAACGGCGGGGTTCACATCAACAGCGGCATTCCCAATCGCGCATTTTATTTGTTTGCGACGAATTCCGGTTTGGAGGCGGCAGAGAAAGTTTATTATCGCGCCCTGTCAACCTATCTCACGCGCAATGCGCAATTCATTGATTGCCGGCTGGCGGTGATCAAAGCAGCCGAGGATCTTTATGGCGTGGGCAGCGCGCAGGCAACCGCCGCCGGACAGGCATTTGATGGCGTGGAAATTTTCAGCGGCGAGAGCACGCCGCCGCCGCCCGTGCAACCGCCGGTGGAGGGCACGGAGTATTTGGCGGTAATCGACGCCAGCAGCGGCCAGCTTTACCGCACCTCGACCTCAGGACAGCAAATCACGCAGATTTCCAACACCGGGTTGCGCAGCCGGCCTTCGGTGAGCGATGATGGCGGCGATATTTTTTATGTTGATACGAACGGCAACATTCACTTGCTTGCTTCCGATGGCAGCAGCGATCAGACCATCACCGGCTCGGGCGGTTTCAATAACATCGCAATT
>SZPB01000498.1 GCA_030263535.1 Cytophagia bacterium CHB2 | reverse complement strand
TCCGCTCAAAAAAGCCAAAGGTTTCGTCCCAAAAAACCGCATCGCCTTCACGCAGCTCCGGCTCAGAAGTGCCCCATTGGGCGCGATGCAAATCCATGTCAGTAATGCCGAAATTGCCGATGATGTATTCATCGTCGATGCGTTCGCGAATCCAATAAAGCCCCCAGTATTCGTTATTCAAATAAAGCGCAACCGGACGGAACGCCGAGATGATGCCTCCGATTTCGTGCCATACCGAATGTGTCAAAGCGTCGTCAATCATGGTGAACGTCGAGCTGCCGGAAGCCTGATCGCCGGAGGGCGCATACAGCACGAGGCGTTTGAACGTGCTCAATGTTTTTTGCGGGAAGACGCGATAATTCAGATAACTCTGGCCGTAGTCGCTGCGAAAATACAGGCGCAGGCTTTTTTTGGCGTCAACGCGCGAGCTGTTGCCGTGAATGCGAATGCCGGCGGGCGCCGCGAATTGGGTCACGCCGTTTTCAATGAATGCCACATCGACCGGCCGCTCCCACGCATCGCCTTCGCCAAAAGGGTTGACGTAAATGCCGATATCCGGATCCCAAAAATTGGCGGGCGCGGTGGCAATCGCGATGATGGGCAATTGCGGATTGTCATTGACAATGTAGGTTCGCGAGGCAATGCTGGTTTTAGCTTCGCCTTGCACGAATACCCTTGCCCGCAGCACGGTGACGCGGCTGAACGTCAGCGGTTGTGAATAGAGCGTGCTTTGCGCCCACGGTTCGTTGCCGTTTAGCGTGTATCGAATTTCGCCTTCGGGATGATTGGTGGACATGGTCACCGTGACGTTGCCTTGATAAACTCCTTGCGGCTGCGAAAACGTCAACGTTACCTCTGCCGGCGCATCACCGCGATTGGCGGCAGCCGGCGTTGGCGTTTGCATAAAGGCAAAATTGGCGCTGCCGTCGGGCAACCGTCCGAACGAAACATCCACCGTTTGCGGCCCAAACGTGAAGCTGTCAACGACTTCCCCGGTCGGCGAATAAAGGCCGAGGAATTCTCCACCGGCGCCCAGCTTGAAATTGGTATGCAAACTGGCAGGATTGGGGCGATCCTTTCCTGAAGCCCAGACGAGCAGATAGGCGCGTGGCGCCAGAGTGACTGCTGGAAACGTCCATTGTACCGGGTCATTTGTGGCATCGGTGATGGTATAGCCTGCCAAATTAACCGCTTCAGAACCGGCATTGTACAACTCGATCCAGTCGCTTGCCTCGTTGTCCTCGTCAACGTTGGTGGCTTGATTGGAGGCAAGCAATTCATTGATCACCAGCGTTTGCGCGGAAGCGGCAGGCGAACCCGACATCCACAACACCACGAGGAATGCCAGGCTCAAACCCGCTTGCCGTAAGAATCGGAAAGGAATCATACGAACCCCTGTTGAACGTGTGTAATTTTTGTAAACTGTAACGCCTTCTCAAAACAGAAGAACCAACAGCCGCATCGTGCAGCCAAGCGATTGCGATGCCGTTTCGGTCAAGCCAAGGTTGTGAAAAGAGGTGACGGGGTCTTCGTGTCTACAGCCCGTATCAAGAGTTGAGGTCAAATGGCAGGTGATGGATTACCACAATACATAACGGCAATAACTGCTTTCGCGGATAAAATTCTTCACCCGGACAAAATCCGCCGCCAGAAATCTGCGGGCCGCGATCTGCCGGCGGAACCTGTCGAAGACAACTTCGTTGCCCTCGACAAGCTCCGGCAGCGCTCTCATGTTTCCGGGTCAAATTTTTGATGTGCAACAGCCAAGCCGCTGCAGAAACCGCAATTCACATGATGTGAATTTATGCGGGCGGCATTCCGCCGTTTGTTTGACTCTCCTCACGGTACACCGGGCGGATATCCCAGATTTCGCGCGCATATTCCATCACGGTGCGGTCGCTCGAAAATTTGCCGATACGCGCCACATTAAAAATGGCTTTGCGCGCCCACAACTGCGGTTGCGTGTATTCCTCTGCCGCGCGTATTTGCGTCTCGGCGTACGACTCCAAATCCGCGACATGAAAATATTCGTCGCCGGCTACCATAATTTTTTCATAAATCGGGCGGAACAAGCCCGGCTCCCGCTCGCAAAAGCGGTTCGAATTCAGACTATCCACCACCCGCCGAATCATGGGACTACGCAAATAATAATCCTGCGGGCGATACGAGTTGTTTTGCCGCATGGCGGCGACTTCCTCCGCCGTCAACCCAAAAATATAAATGTTTTCCGCGCCCACTTCGTCACGAATTTCGATGTTCGCCCCGTCGAGCGTGCCAATCGTGAGCGCACCGTTCATGGCGAATTTCATATTGCCCGTGCCCGAGGCTTCCTTGCCGGCCGTGGAAATTTGCTCGCTGAGATCCGCCGCCGGAATGATTTTTTCCGCCAGCGACACGCGATAATCCGGCATGAACACCACCTTCATCTGGTCTTTTACCGCCGCATCATGATTCACCACATCCGCGATATTGTTGATGAGCTTGATGATCAGCTTTGCCATGAAATATCCGGGCGCGGCTTTTCCGGCAATAATGTATGTTCGGGGCGCGGCGAGTTCCTTGCCGTCTTCGACGAGAGTGAAGTATTGATGCATGATGTGCATGGCATTCAAAAGCTGGCGCTTGTACTCGTGAAAGCGCTTGACTTGAATGTCGAAGATAGTATCCGGTGACACCTTCAAATGATTCGTTTCCTGAATCACGCGCGCCAGGCGTTCTTTATTGAATTTTTTGATTGCCATAAACTCCTGCTGAAAGCCGGCATCATCAACAAACGGCTCCAGGGCGCGCAAACGTTCGAGATCCGTAATCCACGTCTCGCCGATCGTGTGATTCAACAAATTCGCCAGACGCGGGTTGGCTTGCTGCAGCCAGCGCCGCGGCGTTACGCCGTTGGTTTTGTTGTTGAATTTGTGCGGCCAGAGTTGATGAAAATCCGGCACCAGCGTCTTTTTCACCAGCTCCGTATGCAATTCCGCTACACCGTTGATCGAATGGCTGCCGATCATCGCGAGATGCGCCATGCGCACATGTTTCGGATCGCCTTCTTCAATGATCGACATGCGCTGCAACCGCGCGCCGTCATTGGGCCAAATTTGGGCGACATGCTGCAAGAAACGCAAATTGATTTCGAGAATGATCTGCAAATGGCGGGGCAATACCAATTCCATCAACGGCATGGTCCATTTTTCCAGCGCTTCCGGGAGCAGCGTATGATTGGTAAATCCGAGAGTCGCCTCTGTAATTTCCCAGGCCTTTTCCCAGGGTAAATCGTGCTCATCCATCAGAATACGCATCAGCTCCGCCACGGAGAGCGCCGGATGTGTGTCGTTGAGCTGCATCGCCACCTTTTCCGGGAACATCTCAAAGGTTTTATGCTTGTCAAGATAGGTGTTGACGATGTCGCGAATGGCGCAGGCGACGAGAAAATATTCCTGCACCAGGCGCAGTTCTTTGCCGGATTGCACTTTGTCGGAAGGATAAAGCACTTTCGAGATGCGCTCGGTCCCGATTTTGTCCGCAACCGCGTTGAGATAATCGCCTTGGTTGAAAATCTCCATGTCGAATTCCGAGGAGGCGCGCGCCGCGAAGAGCCGCAGATAATTCACGGTTTCGCCGTCGTAGCCCACGATCGGCATGTCGTGCGGCACACCGATGATCAATTTCCAATCCAGCCAAACCGATTTCGTCTTGCCGTCCGCACCGATT
>SZPB01000497.1 GCA_030263535.1 Cytophagia bacterium CHB2 | reverse complement strand
AGATCGATGGCCGCGCCGTGCAACGCGAGTTTTTCTTTGGGGTATTTTTCCCAATCGCAATACGCACGTTTTGCAACGATTTTACCTTTTTCCAGCAAACGCTCGAGAATTTTTTGAATGTTGAATCCGATGATCGGCTGCTTGTCGCCCAAAACCAGATTTTCGAGATCGATAAAGACGGCGATTTTGTCTTCCATTTAGTAATTCTTCCTGAATGCGTTGAAGTGAAAAACTTTGGGAATTCCCTCGAATTTAAAATCAAATCTCGCTGGCATCAGCGCAGCATTGAGCCAGTGCAATGCTTTGCTCTCGATTGAATTCATATAGAACCTGGCCTTTTTCGATAATCTCCGCTTGATATTTGTATGTTTCGAACGGAATACGGCGGCGATAGGCTTCAATGTAGGGTCGCATTTCTAACATGGCCGAAATATAGCTTGTGCCGCTGCGAGATGCAAGACAGGATTCGGTTTAGCGGCTCGCTGCCGCCTGTTCTTGCAGATTCGCCAAGCTCCGCCGATACGGTTTCAATCCCAACCAGAACAACAAGGCGGCCAGCAACAAGGCAATGGCGCCGACAATGATCAGCGAATAGCGAACGGCATTTTCATCGCCAAAAACAAAATCCGTGGTCAAGGCCACGGCCGTGGGACCAAAGCCCAGGCCGATGAGATTGATCAGGAACAAGTACAGCGCCGAAATCTGCGCGCGCATTTGATTGGGAGTCACCTCCTGAATTGCCGCGGTGGCTGCGCCAAAGGCAAAACTCGCAAAGATATTCACCGGAATCAGCGCCAGCAATGCCGTTTCACCATTCGGCATGAGCGGATAGAGAAGGATCGTGGGCATAAGCGCTAGCGCTGCAATCAAGCCCGTGCGCAGCTTGGCATCGGCATAGCCGCGCTTGGCTAGCCAATCCGTGAGGTAACCACCCAGCAAAATGCCTATCGTGCCGAAAACGACAATGATCGGACCGTAAACAATTCCGACTTTTGACGCCTCCCACCCATAAGTACGCGTAAAGAATGGAGGAATCCAGGCGTTCGCAGCATAGTTGTGCAGGGCGAACAACGCAAAGCCGAGATTGTGGCAGAGGAACGTCATTTTGTTTGCGCGAATGTAGGCGAAGACTTCGCGCAGGGGATATTGTGTTTGGCCGGCGTTGGCATCCCGCCCGGAGGGGACGCCGCGGCGCGCCGGTTCTCTTACAGTAAACATCAAGGCGGCGATGAGCAAGCCCGGCACGCCGATCACAAAGAAAATTTTCTGCCAGGGAAAGATGGCGCCGATGAACGGCAATTCCAGCATCGTCTGTTGCGAAGTCATTCCCACGACAAGGCCGTTGATGAACATGGCCAAACCAGAGCCGATGAAAATTCCCATGCCGAACACACTCATGGCCATGGCCAGGCGCTGCTTGGGAAAATAATCGGCGATCATCGAATAAGCCGCCGGGAAAAGCGCAGCCTCGCCCACACCCACGCCCACACGCGCCAGAAAGAGGTGGCCATAGTTTTGGGCAATACCGCTGAGCGCTGTCATCAAACTCCACAGAGTAATGCCGATGATGATGATTTTCTGCCGGCTGTGGGAATCCGCCAGTCGGCCAATGGGCAAACCGAGCACGGTATAAAACAACGCAAAGCTGAAGCCCATCAGCAAGCTCATCTCCGTGTCGCTGATGATGAAATCACGCTTGATGGGTGCGACCAACAAGCTGAGGATCAACCGGTCGATATAGGCTGAAATCGCCGCGAGCGTGAGAATTGCGACCACATACCAGGCATAAGCCGGGCGAGGCAGGGGAGGTGAAGGATCGTATTGCGACATGGGCGAATTGTGACGGCTTCGAGGTGAGTCTTATTGCATTCTCTATCGAACAGTCGCGAAAAAAAAGGTTTGGCGTTATTGTCAAAACGTTGGTGCGCGACGGCCCCAATATAATCATGAACTCCGCGATTTTAAAGGCTTTTTTACATACGCGCACTACGCGGGGGGCAATTCCTAAAAGTTGGTGCAGTAAATATGTCACCCTTCGTGGTTTTATCCTGTTCTTTTTGGCTATCTTTCTATAATCATGTCATTCCTTCGGGATTCTCGGTTCGGAAAATCCCGAAGGAATGACATGATTATAGTCATTTGGCGTTTTTTCTTCATGAAACCACGAAGTGGTGACATAATTTCACGGCTCAATGAAAGGGCAATTTTGAAACACCACCTTTTGGGAATTGCTCCCATACGCGGAACATAGCCGAACTTGATTATCAAAACGCATGAGCCATTTTTCGTCACCTCTGCCTCTTGTATCCCGAAAATTAATATGCTATTTTCGGCAAGCGATCAGGCAGATGCCTGAGATAAAAATTCAAAGCGCCGGTTCCATGAAAATTTTGCAGGGCGGGCAGGGACGGTTGGGCGCCGGAACAAGGAAAATTACAAGCGAAAGTTCATTATGCTCGTTATTCTTCACCCCAACATCGACGAAAGCTCGGAATCGTTTCAGACGACTTTATCCTACCTCAACAATTTGCCCCAAATTCGAATTCAAAAACACGAGGTACAGGGCCGGCAGCAAAAGCTCACGGAGATTTATCTAATCGGCGACACCAAGAAATTGAGTTTGGAAACCATCGCGGCATTGCCGGCC
This sequence comes from Cytophagia bacterium CHB2, assembly GCA_030263535.1. Lineage (NCBI taxonomy): Bacteria > Pseudomonadati > Bacteroidota > Cytophagia > Cytophagia bacterium CHB2. The sequence continues at coordinate 1,066 of SZPB01000497.1, read as the reverse complement.
GTCGAGCGCGTGATACGCATTTCGGAAGAGTACCGCATCCTCGGCCGCCATAAAGATGGCAACCGCGCCACCGGTTTTACTTATAACGGCATTCACTTTGATCAGAATACCCTCATCGTTTTTGCCGGCTTGTGCGCGGTTGACAACCGCAAACATGTGGAGATCATGATGCGCGCCCTGCAGGAAAACGGACAAACCTGCACGCGCATGGGCGCCTATAAACCGCGCACCAATCCTTATTCCTTTCAAGGACACGGCAAAAGCTGCCTGCCTTATGTGTTCGAGCTGGCGGGGAAATACGGCATCAAGATCATTGCCATGGAAATCACGCACGAAGATCACGTGGAAGAAATCGATGAGTGCTTGACGCAGACTGGAAATCCCACGGGCGTGTTGTTGCAAATCGGCACGCGCAACACGCAGAACTTCGAGCTGCTAAAGGCGATCGGCAGACAAAAAAAATATCCCGTGTTGTTAAAACGCGGTTTCGGCATCTCGCTGGCGGAGTCGCTCAACGCCGCGGAATACCTCGCCAGCGAGGGCAACAGCAATGTGATTTTTTGTTTGCGCGGCATGAAGAATGCGTTCGCCGAGCCGCATCGCAACATGGTGGATTTCTCGCATGTGCCGGTGGTGAAGCGCTTGACGCGCATGCCGGTGTGCATCGACCCGTCACATTCGGTGGGATCGCGCGCGCGCGCGCCCGACGGCCTGCTTGACATTTTTCATGCCACCACCCAGGGTGTGATCGCTGGCGCGAATATGATCTTGGTGGACTTTCATCCTGATCCGCCCAGCGCACTGGTTGATGGTCCGCAAGCGCTGCTGCTGGAGGAGCTCCCCCATTTTCTCGCCGATGTGCAGATTGCGCGGCGGGCCTATTTGCAGCGGCTGGAATTGACGAAAGAAGTGACTGGCTGAACATCACCAAACGTGAATCTCAAAATTCATTAGAGGTAACGCCAGCCACTGCTGTCCGGTTAAAACTAGAAAGCCACCAAAGCAACTACGATTTTGACTAATATTTATAGGGTCAAGATGCGATTCTATGCTTTGGCATAATTCT
>SZPB01000496.1 GCA_030263535.1 Cytophagia bacterium CHB2 | reverse complement strand
CCGCCGCCGCGTCCCACCGACCCGTTGATCGATTTCGCCATATGGCTTCCTCGACTCTGAAGCGGTCCTTCACACATGCTGATCAACAAGAATCGTGTTCCCATCCGGATCCACGGCAACGAAACTCGCCGGCCCGACCGTACTCTCATCCGCCTCCTGCTGCAGCTCCACACCCTGCGCCTTCAACCTCCGCTGCAGTTCGCGCACATCGGTGAACGAGGCCAACTTCTGAGCGTTTTGGTCCCAGCCGGGATTGAAGGTCAGAATATTCTTCTCGAACATGCCTTGAAACAGGCCGATGACATGATCGCCGTTTTTCATGATCAACCAGTTCTGTGCGGGGTCTCCGGCAAAGCGCTTGAAGCCAAATTTTTCGTAGAACGCCCGTGAAGCTTCGAGATTCTTAACGGCCAAGCTGATGGAAAACGCGCCGAGTTGCATGTCTTGCTCCCTTATTTGTGATGATTCAGAAGATTGTTTGTCGTCGTCGGTGACGGGATTTTTGCTTTTTGCTGGCGTAGCGCCGGTATGATTTCCAAAGCCGGCGAGCGAAAGGCTGGCTGCGCCTGCTGAGGTTGCGGCAAAATAGAGAAATGATCTTCTTCGCATGGGAACTCCGGGGTCACGGTAAACTTTTTTAATGTCTAGCGGCGCGTCGTAGAAACAAATGAACTCTCGTTTCATTGAGTTTGGAGGTTGTAAAGCTTGATGGCATTCTCGCGTAAAACCATGCGCGCTAACTCCAACGCCCGCTCGCGAGTGATTTCACCGTCGTTCATCATTTCAGACAACGCAATCGCTAGGGCTTGGCGTCCGGTAGTCACTGACAACCATCCCGTCTCTTCCCAATTCATTTCCGGCGTAGCCGGAAAGGCGTCCGTGCCGAACAGTACCCTTTCGGGATAGAATTCCAGCCAATCGCGTAATATCTCACTCAACGCGCGCGGGTAAAGCAGAAACGTCAGCGCGGAAAAGTCTGCATAGACATTGGGCTTGCCGAAATATGCCGCCGTCACTTTCGTGTAAGGCCAGCCACCATGAATGATCACGAAATTCGTTCCCCTCAAGGCGGGGTCGTTGAACACAGGATCGAGCATGGACGGATTTGCATTGCGGATGTCGTAATAACTACCCGCTCCATCAGTGATGTGTATGTGGACGGGAAGCCCTAATCGCCCACATTCTTGCGCGAGGTAGCGAAAAAGGAAATCCTGAAGCTGTTTATACTCGGCCAGCGGCGGCTCGCCGACTCTGATGAAGCGCGCATACACTCGTTTCGCCGCCGCCAGAGGCACATGGGCGAAATCGGTGGAGCGCAAGTATGCGACCTCAAATTTAACGGCAATTGCGCCGTCACGCTTCTGCCGCTCAAGCGTAGGGGTGACGACTTTGCTCAGATATTCCTCCAAAGTCTGAGGTAAACTGCTCACTTTAGAGTCTGCCAAATAGCGCCTCAGCAACTTCTCTTCAGCCGCGTAAAAGGAGCGGTAATCAGGATTCTCACGCCGCGCGGCTTCATTGCTTAGAGGGAACAGCAGGGGATCAACTATCGAGACCCACCGGAAGCGCGGTGCGACGAGTCCGCGCCCCATCGCCACACGGTTAGCAAACATTATTTCTATACCAAGGCGGTCTAGCACCCACATCGGGTACGAATCGCCCTGCTCGCGCATGACACGCTTTTTGATTTCGAGCATCTCGCGGACATGCGTTTCGGCCATGTCGTTGTGTGCATAGCCGTAGAGTGCGTGCCACGCCCCGATGTATTCGGGGTTGCCAGGACGAATCCGCACCGGATTGGGGAAAGGCTCCATCTCTTCGAGGGCGAGGGCATCGTACTCATTATCAGCCGGTTCCCCGTCGCGAACGACACGTAAAGGATGAGCGTGATGATCTATGGCTTTGATTTTAGCTATTTCGGCAACGAGCGCGGGGTCAGCAGTCTGCGTCTTGAGTGAAGAGGGTAACATCAGGCACAGCAGCAGGAATGAAAGATTCGCAGCCAAGCGATGTCTCAAAGTTGTCGGGTTTCTCATAGCCATCTCTGTTTTTTGCAAGCGAAGCCGCCGAACGCTGCGGCTCAGCGGCCGCTTATTATACACGGATTACTACTGTGCGCCCTGAACAAGTCTAACACCATCCCCGATCTCAAATGTCATCAAATCCTCTCCGATAATAAAAACTCCTGAGTAAATGCCTGTTATTTTCTTATTCAGACGTTCCGAATCCAAAGCAGGTGATAGGTGATAAGCTACCGCCATCTTCGGGGCGACAGCATTGAATACTTTGGCAGCATCTTCCGGGACAGTGTGTACCACTTTCAAGCGTTCTAAAGTAGCCTTGCTAATCGTGATCTCGTTGCTATCTGTCGGTTCAAAATCAAATATCCCATGAATGAGCAGGTCAGTTCCTTTAGAATATTGAATTAGATTTTCAGAATAGCCGGTATCTCCTGATATTACTGTTGAACGCCCTTTGTAATCGATCTTGTAGCCATAGGCTGGATCAGTACCGTGATTAACTTTAAAGGCTGTAACACGTAAATCATCTTCTTCGAATACAGCGCCCTCGGCTGAAATCTCTGTCACGTCGAAGCCTGGTTTAGCATAAGAAAGCCATGATTTCATAACATCTCTATAAGCAACTTCCAAATTCGATACCATATACGCCACACCAACTGGCCCTGTAATTGGCAAAGGTTCAGCTCTTTTCCCATTATTACGATGGTAGCTCGACAACCAAAAATCAGGCAATCCGGTGACATGATCTCCATGCAGGTGAGTCAAAAACACCCTGGTAACAGACGCAAGATTTAGTCCATGTCTTTTAATATTGATACTGGCTCCCCTGCCTACATCGAATAAGAGCTTATGTTTTCCCGCTTCGACCAAAACAGCAGAACCCATTCTATTGGGATCCACAGGGGGGACTCCCGTTCCAATTAGTGTAACGCGAAAAGTCTCATCCGCTTGGGATTCATTAACGACTACTCCTTGACCAAAAGCGTTGGTACTTAGTGCACAAACGAAAAGGATGAGAGTAAGAACTAGAATGGATTTTGACATATTCTTATTCCTCAAAGAGTAAAAGTGTAACTCCAGAATAAGCGAAGCAGAGCAGAAAATAGCCGAAAAGAGAGTCGTTCTTTTCATAATTTCACTTTTCCTGTTTCAAATCTTGATCGCCCGCCAACTTATTTACTTCTGATCAAATGATCACAACGTTGAAAATTCTTTTTGTGATTATCATTCACTAAACGTCGAATCTCCCCTCACCTCTTGCTGTCGCTGCAACACTTCCTGCAATAAATCATCACGCTGCAAGTTTTGCAGTTGTTCCACCCTTCTCCAATGCACGGGCCGCACGCGCGCGGTGGCGGATTCGGTGTCGAGCAAACTGTGGCCGATGGTTACCACCCAACTGTCCGGCGCAATGCCGGTAACGCCGGCGCTCATGCGGCCTTGGGCAATCACTTCGACGGGCACGAATTTAAACGCAACCGGATTGGTGAGCGCGGCGGTTTGCCCGTCCGTCATCGCGCTTACGGTTTCACCGCGCAGGGAATCCTGGCAAACATAAACGCCGGTGCCGCCGGTGGTGGGGTTTTCATACAAAGCGCTCAACGGAACCAACGTGGCTTGCTCGCTTTCGCCGTAATAAACATCGACCGTCACGAACATGCCGGATTTCAAACGCCCCTCGGGATTGGCGAGATCGATTTCCGCATCGGTGCT
>SZPB01000495.1 GCA_030263535.1 Cytophagia bacterium CHB2 | reverse complement strand
GACGGCAAAGCCATGCGCGCCCATATTCACGAAACCCATGTCGGCTCAATCGACCGTGAATCCGTGAAGCTGCTCGTCGAACAAGTGCTGGAAGGCGGGCAGCGGGCGTTCGAGATGCGGCGGGCGAAATACGGGTTCTGAGATAGTTGTGACCTGAATTTTGCACGGTATTTGTTCTTACCTCCGCCTGCGATTGAAATCGCAGGCTCAAGGCTTAAGTCGGCTCAAGCCGACTTTTCTCACACGTGATGATCAGTCGCCTTTAGGCGACTTTAGCTTTGAGCCTGAGAATTCATTCTCAGGCGGAGGCGAGCAGAAAAATTGCAAAATTCAGATGTGACCAAATCATACAAGGAGTTCGTTTCTGAGCACGATAGACAAAATTCATCGATAAGCACAACGACTGCCGGAGCCGCAGCAAAAGGAGATACTCGATTTTGTTGTTGGGAAGGATCTACAGCAGTTCACGAAATTGCAACTCATTATGAATAACCATCATGCTCCGTGAAATCAACTCCATCGCCCAACTCATTCACGAACCGAAACGCCGCTGGTTCGAGGACGACTATTTTGATTTGATTGTCTGGCACGATCATCAAGATGAAATCATCTCGTTTGAACTGTACTACGACAAGCGCGGCCACCAGCGCGCGGTGCGCTGGGAACAGCCGAACCGCTATGCGCATTATCGCGTGGACGAGGGCGAAAAGAGATCGGGCAAATCGAAAGCCAGCCCGGTGCTGATCGTGGAAGGCGCGTTTGATTGCAGCAAAGTTGCATTCCTGTTTGAATCTGAAAGCAAGCGCATCGATGCAAACATTGCAAGCTTTGTTTACGACAAGATCATGGGATATCCGATTTCAGCCGGCAATCCTGAAGATGAAACTGACGAAGACTGGCTTTGACCAGCGCTGCAACGCACAAGAATTGTGACAGCCGATTTGCCGAAACTTTTGGAACGTTGAGAAAACGCATGCACACACCCCTTCACCTCTACGACACCTATACCCGCAGCTTGCGTGAGTTCAAACCCTTGCGCGCCGATGAAGTCGGGCTTTACACCTGCGGCCCCACGGTTTACGATTATGCCCACATTGGCAATCTGCGCACCTACCTCTTCGAAGACATTTTGCGCCGTGTGCTGGAATTCAATGGCTACAACGTCAAACACGTGATGAACATCACCGATGTCGGCCATCTCGTTTCCGATGCCGATACCGGCGAAGATAAAATGGAAAAAGGCGCGCGCCGCACCGGTAAAACCGCCTGGGAAATTGCGGCATTTTACACGCAAGCCTTTCAGGACGATATGCAGCGCTTGAACATCCTCCCACCCACCATTTGGTGCCGCGCTACGGATCATATCCGCGAACAAATTGAAACCATTCGCTGCATCGAAAAAAAGGGATTCACGTACCGCACCTCTGACGGCATCTATTTCGATACTTCCAAGCTGCCGAATTACGGCTATCTCGCGCGGCTCGACATTGAAGGCTTGCGCGCCGGCGAGCGCGTTGAAGTGGGAGAAAAACGCAATCCCACGGATTTTGCATTGTGGAAGTTCAGTCCGGCTGATGAAAAACGGCAGATGGAATGGGAAAGCCCGTGGGGCATGGGGTTTCCAGGCTGGCACACCGAATGCTCGGCCATGTCGGAAAAATATCTTGGCCCTTTTTTCGATATTCATTGCGGCGGCGAAGATCACATTACCGTGCATCATACCAATGAGATCGCGCAAACCGAGGCTTGTCACGGAACACGCCTCGCAAACTTTTGGATGCACGGCTATTTCCTGCAGCTTGATGACGCAAAAATGGCAAAATCTGCAGGCGAGTTTCTGCGCGTGCAAACGCTGATCGATCGCGGTTACGACCCGCTCGCCTATCGCATGCTCTGTCTGGGCGCGCATTATCGCACGCAATTGAATTTCACCTGGGAAAGTCTTGACGGCGCGGAAACTGCATTGCAACGCCTGCGCACGACGATGTTTGATTGGGGCGCGCCGGGCAAAATAGATGAAGATTCTCGCCGCAAATTTCTCGAACAAATCAACGACGATCTCAACACGCCGCGCGGCCTGGCAGTGATGTGGGAATTGGTTAAAAGCAATTTGCCGCTGGCTGTCAAAAAAGCGACGTTGTTCGAGTTTGATCGCGTGCTGGGCTTGCGTCTGGCGGAATGGCAACCGAAGCAAGAAACCGTGCCGAGTGAGATCATGATGCTCGTCGAGCAGCGGCAGCTCGCGCGCAAGGAAAAACGCTGGAAAGATTCCGATGCCCTGCGCGATCAAATCAAGGCGGCGGGCTGGGAGATTGAAGACACGCCACAGGGGCCGAAGCTGCGCAAGCGACCATCGAAATCGTAAGGATCCCAACGCGAACGAGTCGCACCCAAACAGGCTCAAAAAAAATGCCAGCAGATCGAAACAACCCAACTGATAAAAGCCGTTCATTTGTTGGGTTGTTTCGATCCGCTGGAGGTATCTTTGCCTTTATACTCAAATTTGACAGTTTCGCTTAAATAGCCAATTTTTAAATAAGCTGAAAACCGCAGTTCTTCGTGCAGCCCTTGCGGCAATTGGGGCTGTTTCGATTTGATATAATACTTCATTTGATTTTAGGAGAACAAACGTCATGCGCCGCGAAACAGTTTTGTTCACTCTGTTGATCTTGGCCTTTGCCACAATGATCACGGGAAGAGAGAACTATACGCTCAACGGCAGCCAGGTGTCTCGCATCAACTACACGCTCTCGCAGCGGCTGGTGCCCGCGGCCGGCATCAATTCACTCATCATCAGTACCGTGATTCCTGCGTCATTCAACTCGCCTACTTACAATCAAGATATCGCCAACCTCAATCTGCAATTCAATCCTGCGCCAACGCAGCGTGAGGAAAAGCTCGACTCGCGCGGCAACAAAGTCATCACCGCCACCTGGCGGCAGCCCACGGCAACGATCGTGGCCTCGGTTTCTTTGACCGCCTCGAATTGGGTAAAGCTCAACACGATCAACACAACTGCGCCTTTTCCGCTCGCGGCGCTCACCGGTCCGGAAACCGCTTATCTGGCTTCAACCAAGCAGGTGGCAGCAGACAATCCCCTTATCGCAGCAAAAGCCAAAGAACTGACGCGCGGTGTGACTACCGAATTCGATGCGGTGCAACGGATTCTCTCGTGGGTTGTCGATCATGTCGATTATGTTTTGACGCCGCCGAGTTATGACGCGATTTACTCGTTCAACACCGGCAAGGGTAATTGCCAAAATTATTCCCATCTCTCCGCCGCGTTGATGCGTGCGGTCGGCATTCCGGTGCGCATCGTCAACGGCGTCACACTCAATCGTTCCTTTGACGCCAATACTGAGGAGGGCCGTTTGACGTTGGGCATGGCGCAGGGCCGGCATTCCTGGATCGATGTTTATTTTCCCGATCTCGGCTGGGTTCCGTTCGATCCGCAACAGAGCCAGCTTTTCACCAGCAATCGTTACATCCGCATCGAAGTCGGGCTTGACAATGAAGAGACGACACAAGACGGTTTGATTCGCTGGACGGTGGCGCGCGGCTCCAAAGCCCAACCGGAATTTGAAGAAACCATCAACGCCGATTTTCCCGAAGACAAAACCACGATCACCGCCAAACGGCAAAAATACGGCCCAAAGAATCTTTTGCTTTCTCCCGACGTCAAGGCAACCTTTGTTCCTTACGTCGCAGACGTGACTCCTCCTCCCCCGCCGCCACC
>SZPB01000494.1 GCA_030263535.1 Cytophagia bacterium CHB2 | reverse complement strand
GGCTTCTCAAAGCAGGAAATCCTGGCACACGAGATCGGCGAGTGTTTTGCCTCGGATTCATTTCCGCTCGCGGATATCCAGCGCCGGCTGGCGCAGCACAAGCCCTGGCGCGGGGAAGTGTTGAGCAGCGGCAAAGACGGCCGCACGTTTGTCAGCGATCTCGCCGTGATTCCGCTGGCGGCAGATGAGCAACGCATTGTGCGTTATTTGTGGATCGCGCACGATCTCACCGAACAGCGCAAGCTGGAAAACGAGTTGGCGCACCGCGCGCAAGCCGTGCAGGCCAAGCAAGATGAAATCGCGGCGACGCGGCAGTATTTTGAATCTCTACTCGATACATTAAACGATATTTTTATCGTTGTCGATACCACCGGGCGATGCCTCTATTTGAATGCGCCAGCACGAGAGCGTTTGGGCTTCTCGGCGGAAGAGTTGACGGCAAAGAAACTGCCGAATTTTTTGCAGGAAGTGCAGCGTCTCGGCGGTTACGGCGAGGCGGTGAAAATCGAGTTTCGCGAATACGAAGCCGCGATGCAAACGCGCTCGGGCGAAACCATCACCTGCCTGTGGAGCGCGCGGCCGTTGTTCAATGCCAAGAAAGAATGGCTCGGCACGCTGGCAATCGGCCGCGAGATGGATGAATTAAAACGCTTGCGGACTTCGGCGGATACGCTGGAGCTGGAGCAGAAAATTCAGCAGCGCACCGCCGAGTTGCAGCGTCGCATCGATCAACTTGCCAAAATGATGGAGATTGGCGAAGATATTCGCCTCAACGTCAGCCTCGATGTCATCATGCAGGCGGTGGCCAATGCCATTTCAGCGCTGGGTTGGCAACGCGTCGGCGTTTTTCATCGCCGCCAGGATGAAACCTACGAATTGGTGGCCAGCGCGGGATTTGACGAGCGCCGGGCAAGCCTGCCGCGTAAATTTTTGAAGATTTCTTATCCCGATCTCGCGCCGTATTTGCTCGAACGCTGGCGCATCAGCCAATCGTTTTATCTCGATGCGCGGCAATTGCAAGGCAAGCGCCCGGCATTTCTGCCGGCCTCGCTCGATGTTTTTGCAGTGGGCGATTGGCATGAACATGATTGTCTGCTCGCGCCGATTCGCGGCCGCGACAAAACTATCGGCATGATCATGGTGTTCAGTCCCAGCGACGGTCGCCGGCCCGAGGCTTCGCAAGTTCATGACCTGGAGTTGTTGGCCGATGATGCCGGCCTAGCCATCGCCAACAGCGAGTTGCTGGCCTCGCATGCTGCAAGCGAACGCCAGGCCCGGCTGCTCGCGCACATCGGTAACGCCTTTCAAGCCGCGTCGACATTGGAGGAAGTCGTGATCGATATTGCCGGCTTGATGGCGCAAGCGTTGTCGTGTCCGTTGGTGATTGTGGTGCGCGCCGATGCCGTGGCTGCCGCCGGCGTGAGTGGCGGTTTGACTTCCGCGAAATGGGTAGCGGCTGCCGGCCAGCCTGCGCGCACTGAAAAAGGGCGCGGGCGTCGCTTGACAAACGACGATGTTCCTGAAAAGCTGCTCAAAGAATTGTTCGAACAAACCGGCCGTGAACGTGAACGCCTGGTCGAGCTTGAGCCTGCGCCCTGGCGCGAATTGATTGCGGCTTCACCGGCGAATGATACCGCCGATACTCTTTCTGCCCGGTTGATCGCGTTGCGTTCGCGCGGACGGAGTTTTGGTTTTGTGCTTTGCTTTGAAGCCGAGGCCGCGACAGTCTCGCCCGCGATTCCCGCAACATTTTTATCCGATTTGATCGCGCAAGCGACGCTGACCATTGACAACGCACGTCTCTTTCATCAAACCGAAGAAAAAGCGCATGAGTTGGCGCACGCCAATCAGCATATTTCAGAGTTTCTCGCCAGCACCTCACACGAATTGCGCACGCCCTTGCACGCCATTTTACAATTCTCGGAAATCTTGCTGGACGATGATTCGAAAAAAATGCATCCGGAGCAACGCCATCACCTGGAGATTGTGCAACGTAGCGGCAAGAATCTGCTCGCCCTCATCAACGATATTTTGGATTTGAGCAAGATTGCGGCGGGCAAAATGGAAGCCATTCTCGAGGATTTCGATCCGCGGCTGATGATTTCGGAAATTTCGGAAACCGTGCGGCCGCTGTGCGAGAAGAAAAAATTGAAACTGCAAATCAATCTGGCGGATTCGCTGCCGGCGTTGATCAATAGCGACCGCAACATGCTCACCCGCGCGCTCACGAATTTGCTCGGCAATGCCGTCAAATTTACCGAAGACGGCTACCTTGACGTTTCCGCGCATTATCGCGCGCCGGCATTGACGATGGCGGTGCGCGATACCGGCATCGGCATCCCGGCGAACCGCCTGAAAGAAATTTTCGAGCCGTTCCGGCAATTGGAAATGAGCGAAGCCCGGCGCCACAGCGGCACGGGCTTGGGGCTGGCCATCTCGCAAAACATGCTGGCGATTTTGGGCGGCCGCATCGAGGTGGTGAGTAAAGTCGGCAGCGGTTCGACGTTTACGATTCATGTACCGGTAAAAATTCCATCGCCGGCAGAAATAAAACGCGCCGCCGGCGTTACCCGCAAACCGGCGCCGGCGCAAGCCGCTTCGTCCAAAAAGCGCCGCCGTCCGAGCGGGCATATTCTCGTGGTCGAGGATGACGAAAACACGCGCTACGCCATGCAGTTTATTTTGGAAAATGAAGGCTATCGCGTCAGCTTCGCGGAAGGCGAAGAGGCGATTTTATCTGCGCAGCATGAGCGGCCCAATATGATTCTCATGGATATCATGATGCCGAAAATGGACGGCTATCAAGTGGCGCGCACGCTGAAAGCGCAGAAGCAACTCGCACACATTCCGGTGGTGGCACTCACGGCGCGCGCCATGAAGGGCGATCGCGAAAAAGCGCTGGCCGCCGGCTGCGACGATTATCTCACCAAGCCGTTTGAGAAAAAAGACATCTTGGGCATGATTGCCAAGTGGCTGGAGTAGGAGAAAGGTGATTTTGCGATTCTGCGCAAGCCGCCTTCCGAGTGTTTCACAAGATTCTATCAGAATGACAGGCCAAGGTGTTTGTATCGGCGCAACGATAAGCCGCAATCAAACAAGAAAAAGTACATTTCGCAAAAACGAGACAAAGACGCATAGAATCCACGAAGCTTTCTCTGGGAACTCTCTGTGGCTTCGCGGTTTTGTGTGAAAGTTTTTTGGGTAGATAAATCAATCCGGGAAAAAATATGCCCTCCTCCAACGACCCTCGCGCGGTTCTGGCCAAACTCGCGCATGATCTGCGCAATCCGGTGAACACCGCGCAATTGAATCTGGAAGCCGCGGAGATGCTTGTCGCAAAATCTAAAGATGCCAATGCCCAACGCCTGGCCAAGCATTTGCGCATCGCGGCGAGTGAAATGCAAAAATTGAAAGAGCTTGTGATCAAAGCAACGGAGCAGTTGTGAGCGACGAGCGCGACAAAATTTTGCTGGTAGACGACGAGCCGGAAGGCGTCTTTGGCCTTGAAACGTTGCTGGGCGACACCTACCAACTTTTCACCGCCGCCACCGGCGAGCAAGCCTGGGCGATTCTGCAGGAAGAAGATATTGCCGTGGCGTTGGTCGATTTGACTCTGGCTGATCTCGACGGCTTGCAGCTTTTGCAGCGCATGCAGAAAAAATTGCTGGGCACGGAATTGATCATGGTCACCGGCTATGCCAGCATTGACACGGCGGTTGATGCCATGCGTTTGGGCGCCTACGAT
>SZPB01000493.1 GCA_030263535.1 Cytophagia bacterium CHB2 | reverse complement strand
CGTTTAGCTTGTCTTTGCCGGTAAATGACCTGAGTGGATCTCTATGAGACTCGTCGCCGCGTTGTTTTCTGCAGTCCTTAGAGTCACGGGCGGAAGAATTTTGCGCCTGTGCCTCTTGTTAGTGTTGACAATAGGGACTGGTGTGCTCGCCCAAAATCGTGAGATCAAATTTGAGCGCCTCGGCCTTGAACACGGCCTTTCACAAAGCACGGTGTATTGCATTCTCCAAGACCGGCAAGGCTTCATGTGGTTCGGCACGCAAGCGGGCGTGAATAAATTCGACGGCTATAAATTCACCGCGTATCAAGAAGATGTGTTCGATTCGACTTCGCTCGCGCAGAACGTCAACAATGTCATGGGCGAGGATCATACCGGCACACTGTGGTTTGGCAGTGGCAACGAGGCCGTGGTCAATCGTTTTGAACCCGCGACCGAGCGGTTTACTCGTTTCAAGCACGACCCGAATAACCCGCACAGTTTGAGCGATGGCGGCGTTGCCGTCATCTTTACTGATCACACTGGCACGTTATGGATAGGAACGAGTAACGGCCTGAATAGATTTGAGCGTGAGAAAGAACAATTCACTCGCTTCCTCTACGATCCTAAGGATTCGACAAGTTTACACGGATATTCCGTCTCAGCAATCTACGAAGACCGAAGCGGCACACTTTGGATTGGAACGGGGCGCTGGCTGAATCGTTTTGATCGTCAAACCGAGCGGTTTGTGCATTATACGCATGTTCCGCAACCCAGCAAAGCCCAGCCGATCACCGTCATTTTGGAAGACCACGCCGAAAGGCTTTTAGTTGGAACGGATGGCACGGGCCTCAAAGAATTTGATCGCGAAACAGGGCAATTTACTACTTTCTTTTACGATTCAAATAGTGCCAGCAGTTTTGGCAGCAACAATATACGGTCAATCCACGAAGATCCTTTTGGCACGCTTTGGGTCGCAACGGAGGAGGGGCTGTATCAATTTGATCACAAAAAAGAACAATTCTCGCGATTTTTAAACGATCCGAAAAATCCCCAAAGCCTTAGTGACAATAGGGTCTGGTCAATATGCGAAGATATTTCTGGCACACTCTGGATTGGAACTTTTAGTGGAGGCGTCAATAAACTCGATCGTGGAAAAGAGCAATTTACTGCCGTCGCTCACGAGCCGGATAATCCGCACAGTCTAAGCCATAATGGGGTCAATAGTTTTTACAAAGATCGTGCGGGCACGTTGTGGGTTGGAACAGCAAAAGGGCTTAATCGGCTTGTTCGTGATACCCGACAATTTGCCTATTTTTTCCCCGACCCGAAAAACCCTCATAGCCTCAATAATCATGTTCTCGCCATTCAGGAAGACCATCTCGGAATGCTTTGGATTGGGACATTCAACGGGCTCAACAAGTTTGACCCTGCCACCAAACGATTTACCCATTTCGTCCATGCTCCTAATAACCCAAATAGTCTCAGCAGTAATGGGGTTACCGTCGTCTATGAAGGTCGTAATCGCGTGCTTTGGGTGGGCACTGATCGTGGCGGGCTTAATCGGTTTGATCGCGAAAAAAAACAATTCACCCGTTTCATGCCTGATCCGAATAATCCCTATAGCATCAAAACGAGTACAGTCTGGGCTATGTGTGAAGATTCGATTGCGAGTAACGTACTTTGGATTGGAGGGGCCGGGGTCAGTCGTTTTGATCGAAATACCGAACGATTTACCCATTTTGTTAATGATCCCAAGGATCTTTCAAGCCTCAGCTACGACTATGTTGCTTCGCTTTTGGTTGATCATCGCGGAACCTTGTGGATCGGCACGGCAGGCGGCGGTCTCAATCGTTTTGATCACAAAACCGAGCAATTTATTCATTTCACAACCGAGGATGGCCTTTGCGATAACCAAATCTGTGGGATATCAGAAGACGATTACGGTCGTTTGTGGTTGGGCACGGCTAATGGGCTATCTTGCTTTGATACGGAAGCCAAAACTTTCAAAAACTATGACGTCTTAGACGGCTTGGCGAGCAATGAATCTGTTTTCCCCGGCCATTATAAAAGCGCCGATGGCGAAATGCTTTTCGGATCCCCGAATAGCGGCATTCCGCCGGTAGTGATCACGGCCCTCAAGCGCTACAACACGGATGATGCCGAAGGTACTGCTATCGAGGAGAAAGGCATCTCAGCGAAGAAAGAAGTCACGGTTTCATACAAAGACAATGTGCTGAATTTTGAATTCGCAGCATTGAGTTATCGCAACACGTTCAAGAATCAGTATGCCTACAAACTCGAAGGCTTCAATGACAATTGGATTCAACTCGGCGCGAAGCACGATGTGACGTTTACGAATCTCGATCCGGGTGAATACACGCTGCGTGTGAAAGGCTCGAACAACGACGGCGTGTGGAATGAAGAAGGCACTTCACTGAAAATAACTATCACCCCGCCGTGGTGGCAAACGCGCTGGGCGTATGCCGGTTATTTCATGCTGTTCGCGGCGGCACTTTATGGCTTGCGGCGTTTCGAACTCAATCGCGTGCGGCTGCGCAACGAGCTGAAGATGAAAAATTTCGAAGCGGAGAAACTGCACGAGATGGATCACATGAAATCGCGCTTCTTCGCCAACATCTCGCACGAGTTCCGCACGCCGCTCACGCTCATTCTCGGGCCGCTTGAACAGTTGCATGCGGAGCAATTCAAAGGCAATGTCAAAGAAGTCTATGCGATGATGTTGCGCAACGGCCAGCGGCTGTTGCGCCTGATCAATCAATTGCTCGATCTCGCGCGCCTCGAAGCCGGACGTATGTCGCTGCAAGCGCGAGCGGAGAATATTGTCAGTTTTCTCAAAGGGATCGTGCTGTCGTTTGCCTCGGCAGCAGAACGCAAGCGCATTGCATTAATTATTTCTGCAGAAGAAGAGAACCTCATCGTCTATTTTGATCGCGATAAACTGGAGAAGATCATTTCGAATCTATTGTCGAATGCCTTGAAATTCACGCCGGAAGAAGGGCAAGTGATTGTGGAGTGCGGATTGCAGAATGCGGATTTCGATAGAATACAGAAGGATTTTTCAGCAATCCGGAATCCCCAATCTGCAATCATCAAAATCTCTGACACCGGGCCGGGTATTCCCCCGGATCAACTCGACAAAATCTTTGATCGCTTCTATCAAGTTGTAACCTCGCGCACCTCGACAAGCTCGGTGCAAGAGCACGAAGGCACGGGCATCGGTCTCGCGCTCACGAAAGAACTGGTAGAATTGCATCACGGCGAGATCTCTGTTCAAAGCGAAGTCGGGCGAGGGACGACGTTCATTGTGCGCCTGCCGCTGGGGAACGCGCATTTGAAAGATGCAGAAATTGCTAACGAGCAATCTGCGAGGTTCGAAGATCGAGGATTGTGGATCGAGGATCGAGAATCCAGCATCCAGAATCAAGCATCGAGCAACCAACATCAAGCGACCAGCAACGAGCAACCAGAACCCAGCGACGAACCGATTCTCCTCGTCGTCGAAGACAACGCCGATGTGCGCACGTACATTCGGCAATATCTCGAACCCGCGTTCAAAGTCATTGAAGCCGTGGATGGCGTTGAAGGCGTGCAAAAAGCTTTGGAGGCCATTCCCGATTTGATCATCACCGACGTGATGATGCCCAAACGCGACGGCAACGAACTGTGCCGCATTTTGAAAACCGACGAGAAGACCAGCCATGTGCCCATCATCATGCTCACGGCCAAAGCGGACAGCGAGAGTAAAGTACACGGCCTCGAAACCGGCGCAGACGATTATCTCATCAAACCGTTCGATTCCAAAGAGCTACTGGCGCGGGTGCATAATCTCATTAAACAGCGTCAGCAATTACGCGAGCGCTTCAGCCGTGAAATCGTTTTGAAGCCGCAGGACATCGCCATCACGCCGAGAGATGAAGTCTTTCTCAACAAAGTGAAGGCCGTGGTGGAAGGATATTTAAGCGATGAGAACTTTGAGGTGGAAACGCTGAGCCGCAAAGTGGGCATGAGCCATTCGCAGATTCATCGTAAACTGAAGGCACTGACGAATCAATCCGCGAGCCAGTTCATCCGCTCCATGCGCTTGGCGCGCGCGGTGGATTTGCTCAAGCAAGATGCCGGCACGGTGGCGGAGATCGCTTATCAAGTCGGCTTCGGCAGCCAGGCGTATTTCACGAAATGCTTTCACGAGCAATTTGGCTGCAGCCCGAAGGAGTATGTAAAAAAAACTTTTTAGCGCCCGCTACACAACACACACAAAAAAAAGCACGGCTCTTAAAAAAGAGCGCAAACAAAAACATTGCAAGGGTACCGGTAGCGCTAAAAAAACGTTGAAACACTGGGCTTTTTGTTTTTATATTATTCACAACCAAATGGAGGCATTACTATGTCGATTGCGTTGACCTTTGAAGAACTCGAACAACATGTGGCTCAACTTCCGCCCGACCAGCAGCTTCGGCTCGTGGCGCATATTTCCGCAAAGTTGAGCGATTTTTCGTTCAATATGACGCCGCTTTCCCAAAACCAAGAACAGAAAAAAAAGCAGGCGAGGCCCGTCCGCATCGATGCGTGGCTGGCAGAGTGTGATCGCGTGGCAGATTTATGGCAGGGACCGTTCGATTCGGCTGCGGACTTGCGCCGCATTCGCGACGAGGAGTAAACCATGCCTGAACGCTGTGTTGATGCGAGTATTGCCATCAAATGGTTCATCAAGGGCGAAAGCTTTCGGCACAAGGCCGTTAAGTTCTTGCGTGATTCGCGAGCGGCCGGTATCGAATTGATCGCGCCTGCCTTGTTCGAAATGGAAACAGACAGTGTCATTCAAACCCGGCTCGTTGAAGGCAAAGTCACGCCGCAAATTGCGGATCAAACATTGGCTCTGCTAGATAACGCGCCGATTATGATTGCAAACCATCCTCGACTCCGCCTGAGGGCGCGTGAGATCGCGCGCCAATTCCAGCAACGCAAAGTTTATGACTCTACCTATGCGGCGCTCGCCGAGTTGCGGGGATGCGAATTTTGGACGGCGGACAAAGTTTTTTATGACGCGGTCAAAGCGGCATTGCCGTTTGTCAAATATTTGCCCGATTATCACTAGAAAATCGGCCCGCCTGCTCTTCTTTCTATCGCTAAAAACTTCCCCGGCCAGTCTCCTGCCACAAGCTCCGGCAACCAAAATAGCAAGTTACCCTTTCGTGCAATATAAGTTAAAAGCTTTGCAATATGCGTGAAAGATTTCTCCTCTGCATTTTAATAACTTGGTGAAAAGTTTCCCTCACCAAATTATCAAAAAGGAGAAATCGCCATGAAGTCCAACCGCATTTACCTCGCGTGTGTGCCCATACTGCTCGGCTTGTGGACGGCGGCAGCTTTCGCGCAGACTTTTACGCGTATTGATACCAGTGTCATTACCCGCGATGTTGGTTTTTCACAAGGGACAAGCTGGGGCGACTATGACAATGACGGCGATGAGGATTTATTCATTTCGAACGGTTCAACACGTGCGTCACGTCATAAAAATTTTCTCTATCGTAATGAAGGAGACGGGCGCTTTACGAAAATTCGAACAGGTGACCTCGTTTCCGAAGTTTCAAAATATGGCGGCGCCGGTGCCAGTTGGGCCGACTATGACAACGATGGCGATCTTGATCTCTTTTTTCCAGCGAACGATGGTTTGGCGAATCGTTTTTATTTGAACGAGGGGAACGAGGTGTTCCGGCAAGCGGCCATCGATGAAATAGTCACCGTCGAGGGTGGTAATTCGGTCGGTAGTAGTTGGGCAGATTTTGACCGCGATGGTGATCTGGATCTGTTCCTCGTGAACGGCGGAGCCGCCGGCAAGGCTAGCC
>SZPB01000492.1 GCA_030263535.1 Cytophagia bacterium CHB2 | reverse complement strand
CCATCAAATTCCTGCCGCGCCAGATTGCGGCAAGCGATGACGAGCGCGAGCGCTTCAAAATCGAGGGGCAGCCTAGTCATCCCGGTATAGCCGGGATTCAGCTATTGCAGGAATCGACCTCAAAAAGTTTGTAGTGATGGAGGTCATTGCAGAGATGTGACTAGTTGCACAATTCAGATATGCTGGTTGACCAAACCGAGGAGAATCAATGAAAGCCCACGTTCGTGCAACGTGCTGGATCGTTTGCTTCGCTTTGCTTCACGCTTTTGCGCCCGCATCAAAGAGTGCGCCTTCCGATGCCGGTTCACACAAGCCCGCAGTTTTCACCGACCCCGACCGCTCGGAAAAAGTCAAATCCACCGCGGCGGCCGTAGCGGGAATCTTCAAACAATTCATGGAAAGCCGTCATCTGCCCGGACTCGTCTACGGCGTGGTGCTTGATGGCGAACTCGTCTATTCCGGAAGTTTTGGCTATGCGAACCTCGAGCAGAAAACACCGGCGCACGCGCAATCGCTTTTTCGCATTGCGTCCATGAGCAAGAGCGTCACCGCGCTGGCCATTCTGCAATTGCGTGATGCTGGCAAGCTGCATCTCGATGAACCGGCCTCGAAGTATATTCCGGAGATGAAGAAGCTGCGCTATCTCACCAAAGACGCGCCCGAGATAACGATTCGCGATTTGATGACGCACGGCGCGGGTTTTCCGGAAGACAATCCCTGGGGCGACCGGCAACTGGCTGATTCGGATGCAGAGTTGCGGCAATTCATCGCGAATGGCGTCTCGTTTTCAAATGTGCCGGGCGTCGAATACGAATACAGCAACCTCGGGTTCGCGCTGCTCGGACAAATCGTGCAGAAAGTCTCGGGCATGGATTTTCAGCAATATACCAGGGCGAACATCTTCGCGCCGCTCGGCATGAACGCAACCGTTTGGGAATATGAAAAAGCGGAGCAAAAGAATCTCGCGCGCGGCTACAATTGGATCGATGAAACGCACGTGAACATTCCGCTCGAACATCACGGCTCCTACGGCGCGATGGGCGGCCTCATCACTTCGATTGAAGATTTCACGAAGTATGTGGCGTTGCATCTTTCCGCATGGCCGCCGCGAAGCGACGAGGATAGCGGCCCGCTCAAGCGCAGCTCGCTGCGCGAGATGCATCATCCCTGGCGGCTCGACGCGCTCATGGCCAATTATCGTTATCCGGATGGCAGAGAGTGTCCCTCCGCGAGCGCGTATGCATATGGTTTGCGCTGGGTGCGAGATTGCGAGGGCAGGATCTACCTCGGGCACAGCGGCGGGCTGCCCGGCTTCGGGAGCAATTGGACGATGATGCCTGACTACGGCCTGGCCGTGATGTCGTTCGATAACCTCACCTACGGCGGCACGAGCACGATCAACACTGCCGTTTTGGATACGATCGTCACGCTGGCGAAACTCAAACCGCGCACGCTGCCGGTCTCCGGCATTCTCGAACAGCGCAAGAACGAGCTGGTCAAAATTCTTCCCGGGTGGAACGGCGCGGAAAGCTCGGGTTTGTTTGCCGAGAATTTTTTCATGGATAATCGCCTGAAGGACCTGGTGAAGCGGACCAAAGAACTTTATGATGAGGCCGGAAAGATCACGAACGCCGGCCCCATGACGCCCCTCAACCAACTGCGCGGCACATTCATTCTTGAAGGTGAGAAGAAAAACATTCTCGTGTTCTTCACGCTAACCCCCGAGAAGATACCGTTGATACAACAGGTGAGGATGCGGGCCGTGGAGAAAAGCAAAGAGTGAAGATAGATGCGCCAACGGAATGCCCCCAAGCTGGTAGGGACGAGCCGGCGGCTCGCCCCTACGGTTTCAACCGGCAGGCACGAAACAGCAAAGGCGATCCCACACGGGGTCGCCTTTTTATTTGAACCCAAGATATTTTTCACCGTCGAGGCGATGGCGTTGGCGGGATTTTATCGTGTCGATTACTTTTCTTCAGAAGCCGAAATTTCATTGGCCAACGCCGGCGCTTTCGTGACGCCGATCTGCCACGCCTCCTCCCAATTTACAATCTCATATTTGTCCGTCACTGGAAAATGCGGCGGGCGGCGGCGTTCGAAGCGTTTATCGAATACGATATGCGTGGCGTAGCGCGGCTCGGTTGCGGAAAGAGTGCCAGCGCTCAAACTGCCCAGGAGATGAAGCTTGGCGTTGCCGTCGCCGCGCGAGTATTGCGTAACACGAAATTCTCCCTTCGCAAAAAGGGCCGCATGAATCGTCAAATCGCCCGGCCCGGTGATTGCCGGCGGCGCGATTTCAATGTCACCTTGCGACACCAACCCGAGATAATCGTCCGTTTGCGCGAGTGTCTCTTGATGCGCGGCATAGATGAGATCATCATCAATAATAATTTTCTTTTGGGCGCATACCAGTACCACGCCGTTGATCACGCCTTGCACGTGCAGCCGGGCTTTTTCCTGCCCGCTAATGAAAAACGGGGCGCGCGGCAACTTGCGCCGTTGCAGATTTTCCGGGGCGCTGGCAGAATGCCATGAGAATGCGCCGGCGCGCTCAAATGTGACCCAGGTTTCTTCTTCGAAAATTTGCTTCAGGCTATCCGGCGCTGCGGCAATTTGATTGACATTCTTCGGCACGCGAATGGTTTGCACGCCGGTTTCAAGTCCAGCCAGAAAAATTGCGGCCTCGTCGAGGAACGGGCGCGCGTCGCCGGATTTGATTTCAAAGCCGGCGGTCGTGACTTTGCCGCGAAATTTCGGTTGTGTGCGGCCGCTGCTGCTGACCGCAAACGAGGTGTTGGAGTGAAAACGCCCGTCAAGCTCGTCGTTGTGCACGGCAACGCGCGGATTCCAAATATCCACAAATTGCGCAAAATGTGAAAACGCCAAACGCCGCAAGCGAATATCCGTAGTGAGATCCGAACCGTTTTCTTTGCGCGAGATTTCAAGATGAATCTCATCAAGCGCTGTCGCGCTTTGCGCCGGCAGATGGCGCATGCGCGCGGTATAGGTCGTTCCCTTTTCCGTGAATTCGAAAGAAGAATCACTCGGCGCGAGTTTCGCGGCCAGTTTATGCACGATTTTTTCCAGCCGGGAACGTTCGCGCGCAGGCATGGGCAGCGTTGCCGGCGTCATCACCGGCAAAAGCTTTTGTGGTTGCCGCGCCTCGACGTCAATAGTTAAATCGAGAGGCGGGGGCATGACAAAACTATTGCGCGCATCTGGATTGGGAGTTAGATTGTCCGGCGCAGATGTTGATGCTTCTCCCGAAGGCGAGGCATATGTTGGGGTGGAAACCGTGTTGCGCGGGGTCTGAAGATAATCTCTCTCAGCGACGAGCGCGGCGGATTGCGGCCGCTCAGATTTCTGCGTTTGCACACGCGCTTCTTCTCCCTGTTCGGAGAGCAAAAGCAACTCGAACAGCACAGGCTCAAAAGTCGCCGCCGGTTTGTCGATAACATTCACAAAAAAGACAAGCAGCAAAAACCCCGCAACATGACAACAGAGGGAAAGGGCAAACGCGTGCGGCAGAGAAACAGTCTTGTGGCGGATCAGCGCAAGGAGATGCGTCAAACGCGGCGGCAGGGTTGGAATAAACTTTGGAGAAATCATGACCCGTTCAAAGCGAAAATTTCGGCATGACGGCTTTCTCTGCGGAAGAATCGCAGGAATTCTCACCTGTCTATTTTTGATAACTTGTCAACCGGAGGGTAATAAAATGCCTGCACATTTGCAAACAACAATCAACTGCGGCCATCGCGGCGCCTCCGG
>SZPB01000491.1 GCA_030263535.1 Cytophagia bacterium CHB2 | reverse complement strand
CAGGATAGCGTGAACGCGTCTTATCTCAAGAAGACCACGCAGCAATCGTTCCTCTGGGGACCGGCGGCGTACTTCACCGCCACTCTCACGGCGCTGCTTCACGTTTATCTGGCGATGGCCTTGTACGCTCTGATCCCGCTGTATTTCATTCTGCCGCGAAATGTGGAGGGCACTGATTGAGTAGAATCGAAGCGCGCGCTTGAATCTGTTGATCTGATTGCGATGCAACGGGCCATAGCCGGCGGCCACTCGCAGCATTTTCTGCACGCTCTCCTGTCACCTCGTAGTGTCAAAAGTTTTTAACTCGAAGTTGGGTCAAGTTCAGTGCAATGAGGAATTCTTTTGCCTTCCAAACTTTCTCCCCCTTATCTTATGATCACCATCTTTTTCTGCCGGACTGATTCCCCTGCCTGCATACGAAAGAAATATACGCCACTTGCACAGCCGTTTGTACTAAAGATGACGGAATGGTTACCTGGCGCCAAATCACCATCCACCAGCGTCGCCACTTGGCGGTCAGTCACATCGAACGCTTTCAGCGTCACGTGACTGTTCACGGGCAATTGAAAACTGATCACGGTCGATGGGTTGAAGGGATTCGGGTAGTTTTGCTGCAACACGAATTGCTCTGGCATCTCCGCCGTGGATGCCGTCAAGCCGGTCGTGACACTGCTCCGTTGCGTGTAGTAAATCGTCGAGGGCGTGTTGTCGCTGTAGAACGTGTTGAAATGCGCGCGCACAACGCCGTCCGGCCCGACTTTGAAATTGTGAAAGCCATACTCGAGACTGCCGCCGTCGGAGAGAACCTCCGGACTACCGAGCGTCGTGCCGCGATTCGTGATGGCGGCACCGATGATGTCTGCGCGGCGATCGAACGGAGAAACAAAATCGTGCTCGTCCTTCCAGAAAATCCACACCACGTCATTGCCAAAATCGTACGCCTCCTTCACGAGATGGCTGCGCACGTTGGTTTGGGCGAGAACCGTCGAACTCGTCAGCACAAGCTAAAGTCCGAAGAATAATGTTGAGCGTTTCATACTTACTCTGTAGTGAGAAAATAGCGCAGGCCTCGTGCCTACAGGGTTAACACATATGAAGAGCATTCTTAGAATGCTTGCGCGTTCCCAGGCCGGAAGTCTGCTCTACGAATTTTTACGGCAGTGCGTAGTTCTTCATCCATGCCCAGTTCACTTCCGCCGCTTCTAGCCAATGATTAGTGCCGTTCGGATAGGCATGCGCCAATCCTTTAATCAGCGCGAAGCGAAAGCTGTTGTTTGGGTTCGGCGCGAGCGCAGTGTACGTCGCAATCGAAACGGTATTCGTATCGCCGCTGATGGTGAAGTTCGGATTCAACTCAAAACTTCTGACATGGACATTGGCAATTTTGCTGAAGCGTGAGAATGCCGGAGGCAAGCCAGGCGTGCTCAGCAATGTATCCAGCGTGCTCAATGGAATTGCCGGGCCGGTGTTCCCCGGGCCGTAGTCCTCATTGCCGATTTGAAATGTAATCGGCATTTTTCGCAAAGGGACCCAGGTCGTATCGGCGTAAAATGATCCGCCGCTTTCGACGATGGCGGCAAACTTGTCGCTCATTTCAATGGTGCACTTCGCAGCCATCTGCCCACCATTCGAGAAACCGACAAGGTAGATGCGTTTCCTATCGACGTTGAATTTGGCCTGCAACTCTGAAATGATGGTGGAGAGAAACTTCACGTCATTTCGCAGCGTCTCGCCGGCGCAGGGTTGCCACTCGGCCGGCTGCGAATTCCATTTCGTCGTCGTCTTTTGCACGCCTTCGTCGATGATGCAATATCGCCACGACGAGGGATAGACGGTGAGAATATTCTCGGCCTCCCCGACTTCCTTCCAGCCGGAGATGTCATAGAATTTTTCGCCGTCGCCGCTGGTGCCGTGGAGCATGAAGACCACCGGCGTCGCCGTGCTGGCATTGTACTTCGCCGGCACATGAACATAATACTCTCTCGTATCGCCATCAACTGGCGTCGTAAAGCGATTCTTGCCGACAACATAGCCGGAGGGAGTCGGATCGGTGACGCTGTCTTTGGATTTGCAACCTGCGAGGGAGAGAAGTGTAGCAGCGAACAGCAATAGCATTGGCGGTTTCATAATCATCCTTTCGTAGATTTAAAAAAAAGCCGGACTCGCAGAATAGAATTTGATTTTGAGCTGCGAGTCCACCTTTAAAATTACGCGTTACGTTTTAAGCTTAATTCTTCGGCTTGTCGTGGTGCGTCGTCTTCTTCGCTTTCACCGTTGTCTTCTTGCCCTGCTCGGTCTTCGTGGTTTTCTTCACACCTTTGACCGTCGTCTCTTTGCCGGTTTTGGGATTGTGCACTTCGACTTTGCCGGCTTTAACCGTGGTCGTTCTCTCGTCGCCACCGCGCGAAACGTGCGTTTGCTTTTTCACCAGCGTCGAGGAATGGGCGTGATAGTTGACTTTCGTAACCCGCGTCACGCGAGTGGTGTGCGTGACGTGAAATGTTGCTCGTGTCGTGAATCTCACCGTGCGCGTGCGATAAACATTGACATGCACCACGCGCCACGGATGCCACCAGTTCGGATAAAAGCCGAAATAAAAAGCGGAGCGATACGGATGATAGACCGGGCGATACAGCCAGCCGAAGATCGGCCACGGGTGAATGTGAACTTCGACGGGTGAGATGTAGTAATCGGGGCCGTAGATTGCTTCGTTGCCGCGGATCTGCATGTTGTAATCTTCCTCGCCGTTTTTTTCCACCTCGATGGTGGCGACGTCCTGAAATTCGTTTTCAGCGAGCGTCACTTGCAGAACGATGACGCGCGCGTCGTCCGAGGCTTCTTCCATCACGCGGATGAAATCGACCTCGCCGTTGTCGTCGAGATCGAGATTATTCACGCCCGTCGCCGTGTCGTTGAGCGACTTCTCAAACTCTTCCAAATCCTTCGCCTCTTTGAACAGCTCGGCCACGGCTTGCAAATCCAGACCATCCGCCGCTTCCGAGCTTGACTCGACGACGGTGACGTCCTGTGAAAAAACGGAACTGCTCCCCAGGCTGATCGCACAGAAGAGTGCGGTGAGAATGCTTGACTGGGTTTTCATCGGTTCTCCTCATACTAAGTTTTGCAAAGTCGGACTTGGGCTGCGGGATTTTGCAGAATTTGAAAACTTGCCATGCCCATGTCCGGCTTTACGTTTGTTTTACTGCGGCGGATACTTTGCCAGAATCTTCGCGATCGTGTCATCGATTTTTTCTTTGGCGATGGCGTCGTTCACTTCGCCTTTGGCCCAGCCGCGCCAGAAGAGCTCCTTGGTATTTGCATCGACGAAGTCCACCACCAACGTGCCATGTTGATATTCCCGCACCGTGGTGTAAGTTCCGATGCGACGCCCGTAACGTCCGTACCGGTAGCCGTAGGTGTCCACGTCGATTTTGTCCCGGACGTTGGCATGACAAACAACGAAAAAGTCCGGCCGACCGCTGGTTTGTTTTTCATACCCCTTGGCGATGAGCTGTTGCTCGACGGCAGTTTCGACGCGCTTTTCGGCCAAAGGATTGGCGGTGGGTTTCGCCCGCTTGGACATGAAATCAAACGTCTTGTACTGCGCAAAATTGGCGCCGCCATCCGTGGTTTTGAGGATGACCCCGCCATTGCCGACCGCAACAGCAGTAGTCGTATTGATGATCTGCACGGCGTTCAATACCTGAGTTGTTCCGCTGGTGCGCGGCACCCAGGTGGCGCCGCCGTTGGTGGTGGTTAGAATCGTGCCGCCTCGGCCGACGGCGCTACCCGCATTGTTAT
>SZPB01000490.1 GCA_030263535.1 Cytophagia bacterium CHB2 | reverse complement strand
GAAGCTGAAAGGCTTATCCGGAACGGTGAATTTGCCAAATTGATCGGGGTACTTAGAAAAATCCATTTCATATTCTCCGAAACGTGTATTGGCCGAATCAAAAAATCATCAATGAATCAAACAACAATCGAGAAAAATCTTTGGCCACAGAAATCGGACTCCCACAGAAAAAAACAAAGGCTTTTTTGTGGGATTTCACTTCGGTGGGCGAATAAATTTCAGTGCCGTTGCTGCAAGTTTTTCTGCAAATGTTTACCAGGTCGTTTAAAAAATCTTGGAGCTTTGTCGCTCGGCGATTTCGATTTGCCGCAGCGTCGCAAAAAACTCGCGCAGTTTGTGATGATCTTTAATGCCGGGCGCAAGCTCGACGGAACTGGAAAGATCGACGGCATCCGGTTGCGCGGTTGCCAACGCTTGCGCGATGTTACTCGACGAAAGTCCGCCGGCCAAAATCACCGGCGCGTGCGCTTTCATCTGCCGGGAAAAATTCCAATCCGACAATTGGCCAGTGCCGCCAAATTGATCTTGCGTTTTGCTGTCGATCAAAAAAGCCGCCATTGAAACATTTTTATACGCGTCGAATTCTACCGGACTGCAAACAGCCTTGATCACCGGCAACGGCGATGCTTGACACAATGCAACCTCTTCCTCGCCGTGCAATTGAATATGCGTCAAACCTGCATTTTTAGCGGTCGAAATCAGGGTTTGCAAATCGGGATTGACAAACACACCGACGCGGGCAATCTGAGGCGGAAGTTTTGCGCTGATGTGGGCCGCTTGCGCAACCTCAAGGCAGCGTGGGCTGCGCGCATAAAATACAAAACCAACAGCCGCGGCTCCGAGTTCAGCCGCGGCAAGCGCATCTGCAAGACGGGTGATGCCGCAAATCTTTGCCGGGATCATCGTCGCGGCACTCCCACAAAATATGACAAAGCTTTTCCGGGATCAGGCTGGCGCATGAGGTGACTGCCAATGAGAATGGCATCGATGCCGCATTCGGCCAGGCGCTCGACTTCGCTGCGCGAGGTAATGCCGGATTCGGCGATGCACACGCAGCTTGCGGGGATTCGCGCTGCCAATTTCTCAGAAGTCGCAAGACTCACTGAAAATGTTTGCAAATCGCGATTGTTGATGCCGATGATCTCCGCGCCGGCGGCCAGAGCGATTTCGATTTCACGTTCGTCGTGCACTTCGATCAACCCGTGCAAACCAAGTTCTTTCGTAAAAACCATCAATTCGGCGAGTTGCCTGGCATCTAAAATCGCAACGATCAGCAACACCGCATCTGCGCAGAAGGCGCGCGCTTCGGCGATTTGATAAGGATCAATGATGAAATCTTTGCGCAGAGCCGGCAAGCTGCAAAACCCGCGCGCCTGGTTCAAATAATCGAGATGGCCCTGAAAAAAATTTTCATCCGTCAGCACTGAAAGCGCAGCAGCGCCATTTGCGGCGTAACTTTGCGCGAGCTGTTGGGGATCGAAGTCTTCACGCAAAACTCCGGCGGAGGGCGAAGCTTTTTTCAATTCGGCGATCACCGTAACATTGACGCCCGCCAGCAAGGCCTGACGGAAATCGCGCACAGGCGATTGCAACTTGGCGCGCTGCTCCAAATCAGCAAAAGATGATTTTCGTTTGGCGCGGCGAACTTCTTCTTGTTTATGCGCAACGATGCGCGCGAGAAATGATTGTTCCGGCATGTCAATTCGGTTTTTTGAATTCGTGCGTTCGGCGGCGCAACGTTTCGAGCTTTGCCAGCGCGGCGCCGGAATCAATGCTTTGTTGCGCCAGCGCAATGCCTTCCGCCACATCTTTGGCTTTGCCCGCAACCCAAAATCCGCACGCGGCATTGGCCAGCACCACATCGCGCGCCACACCCGGTTCGCCGTTGAGCACGCGCAAAGCGATCCCGGCATTGTCCCCGGCATTGCCGCCGCTCAGGCTTTCATAATACAATTGCGTGAAGCCAAAATCTTTGGGCGTGAGCGTGCGTTCGGCAAGATTGCCGTGCTTCACTTCGATCACGCGCGTCGGGCCGTGCACCGAAATTTCATCGAGACCATCTTCGCTGTGTACAACCAGCGCATGCTCGGCGCCCAATTCGGCGAGAACTTCAGCCATCAAGCGCATCAGGCGACGATCATAAACGCCCAACACCTGCCGCTTCACACCTGCGGGATTCGTTAGCGGCCCGAGAATGTTGAAAACCGTGCGCGCGCCGATTTCCTTGCGCGGGGCTATGGCATGCTTGGTCGCGCTGTGCAAAACCGGCGCGAACAAAAAGGCCATGCCGACCTCGTCCAAACATTGGCCCATGTGATCAGCAGTGAGATTGAGATTGATCCCCAATGCTTCCAGCACATCGGCGCTGCCGGATTTGCTCGACACCGAACGGTTGCCATGCTTGGCCACGGCCACCCCGCCGCCGGCAACG
The DNA here is from genome assembly GCA_030263535.1 of Cytophagia bacterium CHB2. Taxonomy (NCBI): domain Bacteria; kingdom Pseudomonadati; phylum Bacteroidota; class Cytophagia; species Cytophagia bacterium CHB2. The sequence goes on along the minus strand of SZPB01000490.1, from coordinate 1,400 downwards.
ACGAATGAAGCCACGGTCGAAATGTTGAACGTGCCTTTGTTGTCTCCCCCGGTGCCGCACATGTCGATCGGATGCGGGCGTTGCGTGCGCACGGGCGCGGCTTTGTCGCGCATGGCCTGGGCAAAGCCCGCCACTTCCTGCGCGCGCTCGCCCTTCATGCGCAGCGCGATCAGCAGAGCCGCAATTTGCGCCGGCGTCGCCGCGCCGCTCATGATCTCACTCATCACGCTGTAGGCTTGCTGGCGATCGAGATCAACTTGTTCAAGAACTTGCTGCAGGGCTATTTGAATGGTGGTAGAGTTTGCCGTCTTGGCTGCAAACGTAGCTGGCGCAGATTTTTTTGTATCGGTTATTCCGGATTGCGCCGGAGGAGATTGCAGATTCATTTCCGCAGGCTGGGTATTTTTTGAGTCTGTGTTTTGAGGCGCAGTCCGAATCGCAGAACCTGGCGTACACATCTGCAAAAAATTTTTCAAAATGACTTTACCCGCCGCCGTCATGATGGATTCGGGATGAAATTGCACGCCCTCGAGCACGAACTCGCGATGGCGTATGCCCATTATCAAACCATGTTCGCTACGCGCTGTGATTTCGAAACAGGCCGGCAGCGAATCTTCGGCAATGATGAGAGAATGATAGCGCGTGGCGCTAAAGGGATTCTCCACGCCTTGAAACAAGCCATTGCCGTCGTGATGGATCTGTGAAATTTTTCCGTGCATCAATTCCGGCGCGCGCGCCACCACGCCGCCAAAAGCCGCGCCCATCGCCTGATGTCCCAGGCAAACGCCGAGAATGGGAATTTTTCCGGCAAAGCGTTCGATGATTGGAATGGTGAGACCCGCGTCCTCTGGGCGGCCGGGGCCGGGCGAAATCACGATGCCGGCGGGCTTCATTTCGGCAATCTGATCGAGCGTAAGTGCGTCGTTGCGAAACACCTGCAATTCCGCGCCCAGCTCGCCGAGATATTGCACCAAATTATAAGTAAACGAATCGAAGTTGTCGATCATGAGGATCATGCAAGTCACCTCTTTCGCAGTAACGGCCTACGCCAATTTTCAGTCAAGTTGAAAATCGACGCTCTTCGTGCAGCTTTGAAAACTTCGCCCGCAGAGGTAGAACTGCCACAGAAATAAAAAAGCCATTTCTGTGGGATTTCATTTCAGTGGGCGAAACACTTTCAAAATTTTATTCTATGCTTGAAAAGCTAATCGCCTATTGTGCTTCAACTTGATGTTGAGAACAATGTGTAATGATCAATGGTTAATTGTCTATGAATGGTCAATGAATAATGATAAATACTTCATAACCCTCGTTCCGCTAAATCGATTGCATTCCACACGGCGCGGGCTTTTTCGATGGTTTCTTGATACTCGCGGCCCGGGTCGGAATCTGCAACGATG
>SZPB01000489.1 GCA_030263535.1 Cytophagia bacterium CHB2 | reverse complement strand
AAATACAGCGGCGTGCGGTAGGCGTGATGACTCCTCACCAGCGACGGGTCTTTCTCTACTAATCGCTTGATGGTTTCCAAATCTCCGGTGATGGCGGCGCAGAACATTTCCCAGACTTCGACGCCCATTCCGGGCGACCACGTCAGCGGCTCGTTTTTCTTCAGGGCTTCGGGCTGGATCATGCGCTGGACCTTCTCAGCAAATTTCGGATCGCGCGACGGCCGCGCGGTTTGCAGGTTTTTCTCGATGTGGGACATGTGTTTCCTTAATCGTTGACGCGCCGAATACAATCTGGTTTTCACCGTGTTGGGGGTGATCTCTAAAAATTTTGCGATCGCCGCCTGCGAGTGATCGCCCATGTAGTAGAGCAGGACGACCTGGCGCTCGGCTTCAGACAAGGCCGAGATCGCCGCCCCAACCGAAGCTGCGATTTCCCGCGACTCTAAAACCTCGTGCGGCGAAGGCTCCGGAGAAGCCATTTCCAGCGCCGCCTCCAAGCCGGTCAGCGGATGCCGCTTGCGCCGCGTGATACGATCGCAATGTTTGAAAATGATGGTACGAAGCCAGCCGGCAAACGCCGCCGGCTCGCGCAGCGACGGCAGCTTGCGATACCCCTCGACGAAAGCTTCCTGCGCCGCATCCTCGGCGAGATGATAATCGCCCAGAATCGACGCGGCATAAGCTACCGCGAGATCCTGATATGCGCGGACCAACTCCGCAAACGCAATTTCGTCGCCGGCTTGCGCCGCGCGTACGAACAAGGTGATCTTTTGTTTATTCGCAGACACGTTCTATTCAATAAAGACCCTGGTTGGATTAAGAGGGTGTGAGGTTAAATCCGAGCACGCCCACGCCATGTTCATGTTCGTGCTTCCGAATAATCTTCCAGAAGGTTCATCAAATTTTTCTTGACTATTATATCCGTTATGGATATATTAAGCCATATGACAACAAAAAGCTTCAATACGCCTCTCACACCAGCGGTATTCCACATTCTCCTGGCGCTTTCGAACGGCGAGCGGCACGGCTATGGCATCATGAAACAGGTCGAGGAGGACTCGCAAGGGACTGTCACCATGGGCGCGGGCACGCTTTATGGCTCGCTGAAACGCATGCTTGACGCCGGGCTGGTGAAAGAAAGCACCAAACGGATCGATCCTGAAATGGATGACGAGCGGCGCATTTACTATCAAATAACTGCTGCCGGCGCCAAAGCGCTTGCCGCAGAACTCAAACGCTACCAAAATCTGGTCAAACTGGCGCAAAAACGCAAACTCTATCCCAAAATTCTGGCCTATGACATTTGATCAGAAAACCGTTCGCGCTTTCTATAACAAACTTCTTGGCCTGTATCCACGAGCATTTCGGGAACAGTTGGGGGAGTCGATGGCGCAAACGTTCAATGATCTCTACAATGAACATAAACAACAGACCGGGCGAAGGCTATACGGTTTCGTGCTGGGAATGTTCGCTGAAACCGCTACGGGAATCATCAAAGAGCATATCATTCAAATTACCCAGGGAGATGCCATGAAAAACCTTCTCACCAGCTTCAAATCAGCGGCAATCGTCAGTTTTATCCTTGTGCTTCCGTTTGTGATTCTCGAATTCATGTTCAACATCGTAAACATGCCCAACGCTTTCAGCCTTAAAAAAGCCCTCGACCTTAGTGTATTGTTTGGCGTCTTGTGGCTCTTGCCAATGGCATTCCTCGGCATTCTGCGGCCGCTGGTGCGAAACGTACAAGCGGGAAACATGGGCATGATGAATCCCTTTACTCTATTGTTCAAATTCACTTTTCTGGCCGCGATTGCCATGGTGTGGGGAGGAATTCTGATTGACCAATGGCCTTGTTTTATAGGTGTTCCGAATTGCGATTAGCAGAAACGCGCCGTAAAGCTTGGTGCGGCTCACCTTAACTTGGGCCGTCGCAATTCCTCCGCTGAAATCTTCTATTGCTGCCATACTGGCTGCGAGCAACAATCCCTCCGCTATTGATCACTCCAAATCATGCCCCCCAAGCCTGCTGCGCCGGCCATCACATCAATCACAGTGAACGCTTGCATGGATTCGACAGATGAAATTGAGTTTTGCGGGCCATTTTTCTGTTTAAAAATTTTTCGATCTGCCGCCGATGATACCAACGTGCAAGATATTTTTGTCGTCTCGCGCCGCATCGTTTGCACCGCAGGTCCAGTCGTGTTCGAGCACGAGGGCGTCATCGTCGCTGCTCGCGCGCGCCGTCGATAAAAAAATCAGGATATGTTTCGTAGAGATCGATAAACATAATTCCCTCAAGATTGATAATGTCGTGAATCAAACGCGCGTTGATGCGCGATTTTCCAAGGCAGGGTGACCGAAAAGCAACAACACGCGAGCCATGCAGCAGGGTTCTCCTGTTGCGTAACGAGGCCAGAAATAAAAAAGCAGAATGATCGCACGGCAGAGTATTTTTCCCTTGCATTGCCGTTTGATCATTCTGCCGGAATAGTGAAGAAGCGAATTATGCTTCCAACGTCGCGGTTAGCGTGATTTGCGCCGTGAGGGCGCGGGAGACGATGCATGTCGCCTTGGCGTCGTTGGCCAGCTCGTCGAACCTGGCGCGCGCGACGCCCGGCACTTTGCCGGTCAGCTCCAAATGAATCGTGGTGATCGTCCAATTACCCTGCACCTGTTCGAGCGCCAGGTTCGCGCGTGTGCTCAGCTTTTCCGGCGGAAAACCGGCGGCGCTCAATTTCGCGCCCAGCGCCATGGTGAAGCAGCCCGCGTGCGCGGCGGCGATCAATTCTTCAGGGTTGGTGCCCGCGCCGGATTCAAACCGGCCGCTGAAGGAATAGGGCGTTGCCTGCAAGACGCCGCTTTGCGTTGAGAGCGTGCCTTTGCCTTCTTTCAAGGTTCCTTGCCAAACCGCAGAAGCATGACGTTGCATGAAATTTCTCCTTTAAAAAAATCGTTAGTGCATTGGTGAGTTTGTTCACAGGAAGTAATATAGCAAGAATCGGGTTGAGAAAAAAGGCGGTGAGCTTATATTACCAAAAATTGTCGCAAAAAATCCTTCTCCAGCATGTAAACAGAAAGAGTAAACCATGATTCAATTTCGCGTCGTTGCTATTCCTGAAAACGTTGCTGAAAAAGCTCGAAATACGCTGAAATCGCCACAGTATGGGCACCCGGCTCATGTCGAAACGGCAAAAGGCTACGGGCCTTGCCGTTTCTGCCTTCAAACATTTCGTCAAGGCGAAGAGCAGCGCCTTTTGTTCACATTCAATCCGTTTGAAGGCTTGGACGCCTATCCGTCTCCGGGGCCGATTTTCATTCATCGTGATGCCTGCGTTCGCTACGAGCAACGGGGTTTCCCGGCAGCATTGCGCGAATTACCGCTCATGCTCGAAGGGTATGGACGCGGGCGCTGGCAGGTGGCCCGCGAGCGCGTTGCGCACGGCGATGTCGAAAGCGCAATCACCCGGATTTTTGCGCATGCGGCCGTCGAATACATTCACGTAAGAAATGCGGAAGCGGGCTGCTACATTGCCCGGCTCGAGCGAGAACCGTAACCGTCGGCAGTTACCATGGAATAACTTTACGATCGCGCAAAAATTGGCCGGTTAAATTTTGCGGCGCAGCGGCGGCACGCCAGACAATCGTTTCCGCGCCCTTTGCCACCGACCGCGGCGCATGGCGTCCGCCCATATCTGTGCGGACCCAGCCGGGACAAACCGAGTTCACGGCAATACCTTTACCTTGCAGCGCTGCCGCGAGTTGGCGCGTGACGGCATTCAGTGCAGCTTTGGAAATGCTGTAGGCCGGCGCGTAGGATGTCATATCATTTAAAGA
>SZPB01000488.1 GCA_030263535.1 Cytophagia bacterium CHB2 | reverse complement strand
ATTCGGATGGCGATGCAAGCTCTTCATCGCGCCAGTCCGACTTCACTCCACTCACCGAAGAACAGCTCATCGACTTGCGCACCATGCAGGATTGGCTCGTGCGGCCCTTGCTCAAAACCGTGCCCGGTGTCGCGGACGTGAACTCGTTCGGCGGTTTCGTCAAGCAGTATCACGTGTTGGTCGATCCCGATCAATTGTTCAAATACAAACTCTCGCTGCGTGAAGTTTTTGAGGCGATTGCCGCCAACAACGCCAATGCCGGCGGCGGCATTCTCAGCCACAACGCCGAGCAATACGTGGTTCGCGGCCTTGGCCTCATTCAAACGATTGACGACATCCGTAACATCGTCGTCGCGGAGCACGAAGGCGTGCCGATTTACGTGCGCAACGTTGCCGAAGTCGTCGTCGGCCCGGAAGTGCGGCAAGGCGCGAGCGTCAAAGACGGCAAAGGAGAAGCGGTCGTCGGCATCGTGATGATGATTCGCGGCGGCTCGGGCCGTGACGTGGCTGCTAACGTCAAGGAAAAAGTAGCCGAGATCAACGAGCAGAAAGTCCTGCCCGGCGGCGTAAATATCAAAGCGTTTTACGACCGCACCGATTTGGTGGAGGCGTGCATCAGCACCGTCACCAAAGCGCTGGAAGAAGGCGTGGTGCTGGTGATCATCGTGCTCTACCTCTTTTTGCGCAGCTTTCGCGGCGCGCTCGTGGTGGCGCTCACCCTGCCGTTGGCGACGCTGTGCACGTTCATCATCATGAAGGCGGTCGATCTCTCGGCCAACTTGATGACGCTGGGCGGCCTCGCCATCTCCATCGGCATGGTCATCGACGCGGCGATCATTCAAGTGGAAAACGTGCAGCGCCATCTCTCCGAAAAAGGCGCGGGCGAGCACAAGCTGCACACCGTGCTCGAAGCGGTGTTGGAAGTGCGAAAGCCCAGCCTCTTCGGTGAGATGATCATCGCCATCACCTTTCTTCCCATCATGACGCTGCAAGGTTTGGAAGGCAAAATGTTCGCGCCGCTCGCCCTCACCATCAGCATTGCGTTGTTCGCCTCGCTGCTGCTGTCGATCTTCGTGATTCCGGTGATTTGTTTGCTCATATTGAAGCCGGAAACCGAGATTGGCTTTCATGGTCACCACAATCTCGGCATGGGCGTAGCAAACTCGCTTGCCGCGGTCGCCGGCGTTTCGGTGATGCTCGTTGCCAGTCTGGCGTTGGTGCCATTTCTCGGCACTGAGTTTATTCCGATTCTCGACGAAGGCTCGCTGACGCCACAAGTGCTGCGGCTGCCGAGCATTTCGCTGCCGCAATCCGTCGCCATCGAAAACGTCGTGCAGCAAACGTTGATGGAATTTCCGGAGGTGATGACGATGGTGTCGAAAATCGGCACCGCTGAAATCGCCACCGATCCGATGGGGCCGAACGTGAGCGATCCCATCGTCATGCTCAAGCCGCGCAGCGAATGGACGACGGCGAAAACCAAAGAAGAGCTGGTCGAAAAAATGCGCGAGCGGCTGGAAAAAATTCCCGGCGTGGCGTTCAACATGACGCAGCCGATTGCATTGCGCGTCGATGAGCTGATCTCCGGCGTCAAATCGCAAATCGCCATCAAAATTTTTGGCGAAGACATGGACGTGCTCAAAGCCAAAGGCGATGAGATTGTCAAAGTGGTGTCGGGCGTGCGCGGCGCGGCTGATCTGCGCGCCGAACAGGTCTCCGGCCAGCCGTATTTCACCATTGAGATCGACCGCCCCAAAATCGCGCGTTACGGCATCAACGTCGCGGACATTCAGGAAATCATCGAAACCGCCGTAGGCGGAAAAGTTGCCACGGACGCGTTTGAAGGCGAGCGGCGCTTCGGCGTGCTCGTGCGCTTTCCGGAAAATCGGCGCAACGATTTGGAAAGCATCGGCAACATTCTGGTCGATACGCCGGAGGGCATGCGCTTGCCGCTGGCGCAATTGGCGAAGCTCGCGCTCGTCGAAGGCCCGGTGCAAATCAGCCGCGAAGACGTTAAGCGCCGCCTCGTGGTGGAGTGCAACGTGAATGACCGCGATATCGGCAGTTTTGTGGCCGAGGCCCAGCAGAAAATTCGCGAGCGCGTGACGCTGCCGTCCGGCTATTTCATCACGTGGGGCGGCGCGTTCGAAAATCAGCAGCGCGCCATGCAGCGCCTCGCCATCATCGTGCCGCTCACCATCGCGCTGATTTTCTTTTTGCTGTTCTCCAGTTTCCATTCGATAAAGCAAGCCGGACTCATCATCATGAATTTGCCGTTCGCGCTCATCGGCGGCATCGTGGGCTTATTTATTTCCGGCCAATATCTCAGCGTGCCGGCCTCGGTGGGATTCATCGCGCTGTTCGGCGTCGCCGTGCTCAACGGCCTCGTGCTGGTGTCGTATTTCAACAAACTGCGAGAAGAAGGCCGGCCCATCGAAGAGGCGGTGCTGCAGGGCTGCGAGCTGCGCTTGCGCCCGGTGCTGATGACCGCGGTGGTGGCGATGCTCGGTTTGATTCCGTTGCTCTTCGCCACCGGCCCCGGCTCCGAAATTCAACGCCCGCTGGCAACGGTCGTGATCGGCGGATTGATCACCTCGACACTGCTGACGCTGGTGGTGCTGCCGACGTTGTACGCGTGGTTTGAAAAACCCAGAGTCGAAGCAGAGATGTAAATGACAAATTAAAAACTGGCCGGTCGCTTGATTCCATCGATTGCAGGATGAAATTGATTTTTTCAGCGACCGGTCAGTCAACCGGCCAGTCATAATCATTAAACGGAGATAGCCATGAAAGAAGTCAAAGCCATCATTCGCCCATTTTTGCTGTCGAAAGTCGTCGAAGCGCTCCGGCAAATCGAAAGCCTGCCCGGTCTCACCGTTGATCGCGACGTGCGCGGTTTCGGGCGCAGTCCCATTGGTCAAGATCAAGATAAAATTATTGACGACTTGGTGGAATACATTCCCAAAGCCAAGCTCGAAATCGTCGTGCCGGACGAGCTCGTCGAAAGCGTTGTGGAGACCATTCAGAAGAATGCTCATACCGGCAATCCCGGCGACGGAAAGATCTTCGTCATCAACGTTGAAGAGGTTGTGAAGATTCGCACCGGTGATCGCGGGAAAGAGGCGTTGTGATGAACAAGACAGGAGCTGATTCCTGTTCGTTGGAGAAATCTGCATGGAAAAAGAACTGCAATTGGAAATTCCTCTTTTGCTCCCGCAAGTGGAAGATGAAAAAGATCAATGCGTCGAGCGCTTGCTGGAGCGCGTGTGGTCGCAGCGCGGCATTGTGCAAGCGCACGTGGAACGCAAGAACGGCGAAGCTTGTTTTTGTCTGCATTACGATCCCAATCTGGTGTCGCTCAATCAGGTGCGGCGTTTGGCCGAGAGAGCCGGCGCTGAAGTGACTGAGCGCTACAAACACGAAACGTTCCGCATCACCGACATGGATTGCGGCGATTGCGCCGCCAGCATCGAGCACATTCTGGGTCGCGTCGACGGCATTTTGACCGTCGCAGTGAACTACGCGGCAGAAAAAATGCGGGTCGAATATGATAGCGCCAAAATCACCCGCGAAAAAATAGTTCAGCGCGTACAAGCACTGAACTATCAAATTCAAAAACCAGAGAAGCCGGAGAATTGGCTGCAGCGCAATTGGGAACTGGTGCTGTCGCTGCTGTCCGGTGTATTTCTGGCAACGGCCTATTTCGGAGAAACGTTTTTTGCGTTGCCGAAAACCGCGGCGCTCGCGCTGTATGTGCTCGCCTATCTCGCTGGCGGCTTCGATGCCACGCGCCACGCCCTCAAAGCCGCGCTGCTCGACCGTCCCAAGTCCGTC
>SZPB01000487.1 GCA_030263535.1 Cytophagia bacterium CHB2 | reverse complement strand
CTAATCAACGCGAATGGTCGCTAATGCTTTTTAATTCGCGATGATTCGCGTCTATTCGCGGTTGGAGATTGGGAAAGTTATTTAATCGTCGATCCTAAGGCGGAACAATTGACGGGCTTGACATGCAAAATAGCTTCATTAACATGACATTTCAACAAAAATTTCGTTTAAATGCGAAGAAAAGATTGTGACTGCCGTTTGACGGGTGCGGCTGTTGGGGCAATATCAATTGGCGGGAACGCTGGAAGAATCTGCCGGCGCGGGTTCAAAGCAAAAGAGCGTAAGGCGTAATCTTTTTCATTGCGCCTTACGCTCTCCCTTCAGAGCCTCGCGGTGTGGCCGAGAACCGCTTTTATTGGATAATCGATGAGGTTAACCATCTGTATTCGAGTATGTGCTTTGAGCGAAAACAGGCTTTCCGGCTACACCCCCACCCGGCTCGCATGACTCCTATCCAGGTCAACCGACCGGTCAGCACAATGCCGGGCGAAGTTCGACTTGCGCGCCACTGGCGTGATCAACTCCAAATTCTTTTTGCGCAAGTCGAACTTCACGCGCGCTACTTCATCAACACGAGCTTGCGCTGGGCGACAAATTCGCCGGCTTTCAAGACATACAGATACACGCCGCTCGCCACGCGCTGGCCGCGCGCATCGGTCGCATCCCAGACGAGATTGTGACGTCCCGGACCCATTTCACCCGCGGCGAGCTTCTTGACAAGTTGCCCATTCGTGTTGAAGATCGACAACAAGACTTCACCGATCACCGGCAACTGAAAACTGATCGTCGTGCTCGGGTTAAATGGGTTCGGATAGTTCTGCGATAACTCATAACTGGTCACTGGCGACTGATCACTGATCACTTCTTCATCATCAAACGACTTGGGCAAATCACCGGGGTCGTGCAGCCTCCGCGCCAGTGATTCATTGCAACGCCGCGACTACGAGCACACCGAGCCAAAATTGTTTTGCGTGAACGTGTTGCCGGTTCCGTGATTGTTCAAATCACAATTGCCGTTACCTCGCGCCCGGTTCTTTTTGAAGGTGTTGTTGTCCGAACCGGCTTCCAGCAAAATGCCGTATTCCCCGTTAATATCGGCCTTGTTGTTGGAACCGATCTTGTTGCGATCGGAACCAAGCAACAGGTAAATTCCGACCAACAAATTGGAGTTGCACTCGTTGTCGCCGAGATCGTTTTCGTGGCTTCCGTACAGCACAATTCCAGCTTGATTACCGTTACACTCGTTGGAGCTGATCACGTTCTTGCCGGCGCTGGGATTTGTGTCCCCTTCCAAACCGCCCAGCACAAGAATTCCAACTATGTTCGTATGCGCGACATTATCTTTCACAAGATGCTTGCCGCCGAAATAAATGGAAATGCCTGTCGGTGCGAATAAGCCAATATCCAAAATATCATGCACCACGTTATCCTTCACCTGGCAGCTTACGCTTCCAAATAGGGTGATTCCAGCGCCTTCCTTCACCTCGTTATCCTTCACTTCGACCTGGATGCACTCTTCTAAAAATACAGTGCCAGTGATGTCAAAGCCTTCGATCTTGCCTTTGGTTACACCGCTCACTACAAAACCGCCAATGAGGTGGGCCTGGCCTTTTTTCGCCGCCGTAATGGTCAAGTTGTCGGTGAAAACGACCACCTCTTCCGTATACGTCCCGTTTTTCACGATAATCTTGGTGCCGGGCGCAGCCGCATCGACCGCAGATTGAATGGTGGGAAAACCGCTGCTCGGCACCGTAATTTTACCGCTGGCCGCGATTTGCGGCACGTGGTTTTGCCGCTTCTTCGCGGCTTGCATTTTCAAAGCCGCAGCACGCTCTGCGATTTGGGTTTTACCGGCCTCGATTTTTTCTTTGAGTTTGGACAGCGAGGCTTTGGAATCCAAAGTGGAGGTTGATTGGACTTGCTGCTCTTGCGGCGGGGCGACCGGGCTTTCATATTTTTCGCAGCCGAGTAAAACCATAACCGCCAACACCGTAAGCGTTGTGATGAAACGTTTCATACGTGCTCCTCATTTAGGAGTGGTGAAATACCGAGCGCCGCCCGCACCAGCCGGCGACGCGGAGGAATTGAAAATCGCAGCGGGTGAATGATCGTTGCAGGATCATTTTTCAAGATAATCGTCTCTCGGTCATGCGCCAAGCCTCTTTTCAAGAAGTGGCGATTTTTTAAGCGTGCGTAATACGTTCTTGCGTCACCCGCGCAGGCCGGCCACGCGGTAGAATTGGAAGTCAAGGTGGGTAATTGCAGGTGGTATTCTGAGGAAGGAGTACCCTTGCAGCCGAACAAATTTTCCCTGGTGCTCCAGCCGAAATTTTACCGTATTAAAAAATCGCTTTACAGGCAAGTGCAAATACCTGCATTGCCCGACAGGTGCGGAATGTTTTTTGAAGGCTGCCGTGCCGGTTTTAAAATTTACTCGACTTGAGAATTACGCAAGATTCCTTGTTGTTTTGTGTGGACAGCATGATCTATCGATAGAATCATTTCAAATCGGTCTGTCGGCAAATTATGCTGCCAGAAACTTTCAGGATTTTGTTCTGAGCTTGAAAAGCCAAACGCCTTAGCGGCTAGTACGCTGTCACCTTAATTTGTAGGAGTGCCTCTCGAAATGTCATCCAGACGGGATCTTGTGAAGTACTCGGCATTAGGCCTAGAACTTCACAAGCTCCCTCCGGAATGACAGAACGAAGAGGGATATATTTTTTAAGGTGACAGTGCACTAGTTTTTCTATTAGTTTGGAGATTTTCTTTTTGGTTGCGACTTGTCCACGTCGGGGTTGTGAGAACGCTTGAGTTCTAATGCAACGGCCAAGCCGTTGCAAGAACATTTTATCACAGTTGACAGGCCTTGAATAAAACAAAAAGCGTAAAACATAATAGACAAAATTACGTTTTACGCTTTTGCGTTTTATACTCTCTGTTTCAGATATTACTTCGTCAACACGAGTTTGCGCTTCGCCACGATACCATTGGCCTGCAATACCGCGATATAAACGCCGCTGGTCACGCGCGCGCCTCGCTCATCCGTCGCATCCCAGACAATTTGGTGGCGGCCCCGGGCAAATGTGCCATCCACCAATTTGTTGACGAGCTGCCCGGTGCTGTTATAAATCGTCAGCCTCACCTCACTCAGGTCGGCGAGTTCAAACGTCATGGTGGTGCTGGGGTTGAAGGGATTGGGATAGTTCTGCTGCAACTCGAAATGGTCGGGCAGTTCCACTGCGGCCAAGCCCTTTGTAATGCCGTTCAGCGCCGGTTTGCCGGCATAACATTCCAACTCGAAAATCTCGTTGTCGTTCTTGTTGTTTTGATCTATGCGTAGGCGGAAATAGCGCGCCGGAGACAGTGTGCTGAAGGTGACATCTTGCGTGCCTCTCTCGCCCGCGTTGTTGGTGTAAACCGTGGTCCATTCGCTGTCGCTATCGCCGCCGGTGTTTGAAACTTCAAAACGATAGCGTTTGGCAAAATGACTGTCTCTCCATTTGACCACGGCGCGGTTGATATAGTAGGGCCCTCCTAAATCCACCCGCAACCAGGAATTGGGTGTGGCTTTGGGCGCACTGCCGCTGCGCCAGTAAGAGGTCGCGCTGCCATCGGCCGCGCGTTCCGGAGAATAAGGCGCAACCGTGCTGGAAGCCGTGATCAACTTGCCGCGCGCGAGATTGCCGGCAGGCACACCGTTGACCGTGATGTAATTCGTTTTGGTCTCGGTGTTATAGTTGCACGCGCTGGTCACCGTCAATTTTACGGTGTACACGCCGGAAAGGGTGTATTGATGCGTGGGACTCTGCTCCGTCGAAGTTGCGCCATCGCCGAAATCCCA
>SZPB01000486.1 GCA_030263535.1 Cytophagia bacterium CHB2 | reverse complement strand
AGGAGCTGCATCGCGTGCTCAAACCCGGGGGCGAGGCGAGCATGATTGTCTACAACCGCATTTCCTGGCTCAATGCCATGTCAAAGGTGATGAAAGTCGAGCTGGAGCATGAAGACGCGCCCGTACTCAACAAATATTCGATTGCAGAATTCAAACGCATGCTCGCGCCGTTCGACAAGGTTCGCATCGTACCCGAACGATTTCCCGTGGCCAGCAAGCTGCAAAAAGGCTGGAAGGCGGCGCTGTTCAACGGCGTTTTTGTGCCGGGCTTCAATCTACTTCCAAAATTTTTGGTGAGACCGCTGGGTTGGCACATTATGGCGTTTTGTTATAAATGATGTTTGTGGCTTCGCATCGAACGGCTTTGTCAATGTCCGAAGCTCTTCCAGGCCCAGGTTTTCATCTGTTCGTTGCGATGAAGAGGTGTGATGGGAATAGTACCGATTAAAGACCTTTTGCTTCATGTTACCCTTCCTCAGTGTCCCCTCACGCCTTCCGGCAAATGACTAGCGGAGTTTTATTCATGCCAGGAAAAGTTCTCGTTACCGGTGCGAATGGCTTCACCGGCAGTTACCTCTGTAAACACCTCTTGCAAAAAGGCTATCACGTACGCGGCCTGGTACGCAAGAGCAGCAATCTCTCGCTGCTCAAAGGCATTGATATTGAGCCGGTTTATGGCAATTTTGCCGATAAAGACAGCGTACATGATTTGCGGGCCGCGATGAAAGGCGTTGAAACGGTTTATCATATTGCCGCAGCCTATCGCACGGAGGGTGTGCCGAACAAATATTTTTGGCAGGTGAATTTTGAAGGCACCCGCCATTTGCTCGAAGCGGCGCTGGCCTCGCAAGTTAATCGCTTCGTGCATTGCAGCACTGTGGGGGTACAGGGCGATATCAAGAACCCGCCGGCAACCGAGGAAGCGCCCTATGGTCCGGGCGATGTTTATCAAGAATCCAAGCTCGAGGGCGAAAAACTCGCGCGCAAATTTTTTGAGGAGCATCGCTGGCCGGGTGTCGTCGTGCGTCCGGTAGGCATTTATGGCCCGGGCGATCAACGTTTTCTCAAAATATTCAAATTTGTCAACAACGGCCGCTTTCGCATGTTTGGCAGCGGCGAAGTGTTGTATCACATGACGTTTGTCGAGGATCTTGCCGCCGGCATTATTTTGGCCGGCGAAAAACCGGAAGCACTCGGACAAGTATTCACCATTGGCGGCAGCGAGTACACGACGCTGAATGAGTTGGTGGCGCGTATCGCGACCGCGCTGGGCGTGCCGAAACCCACAAAACACTTTCCGGTTTGGCCGGTTTGGACCGCAGGATTGCTGTGCGAACTAATTTGCAAACCGCTGCGCCTTGAACCTCCGGTGTATCGCCGGCGCGTTGATTTCTTTGTCAAAGATCGTGCATTCGATATCTCCAAAGCTCGCCGCCTGCTCGGCTACGAACCGAAATTCAACCTGGACGCCGGCCTGAAAATCACCGCAGATTGGTATCGCGCCAACGGGCTGTTAAATTAAGTTGCACGATTACGCCTTCGGATATTGTTGATTGTAATAATGTCTGTTGGCGCCGTATGTTGTTTTTGTTTTGGATTTGCCAGGTTGGACTAACAGAAGCAGGCGCCGTTGCGTTGGCCGCGACGGCAAAGTGGCAACGGCCATTCAGATGTTTCTTATAATTTTTTTCATGAAAACCTCATGACTGACAACCTCACTCACAAACCGCGCCGTGAAACAGTCGAGATTCAGAAAGAGCTGTTTGACGCAAAGAAATCGAAGCTGCAGAAATACAAGGAAATCGTGCTCGGCGAGAGCAGCACCTGGTATTTGATCAAGTACGAATTGATCACGCTTGTCGCGAGCTGGCTGCCGGGCGCGCTCGGCTTGGTTCTGCGGGGAAAGTTGTATCCGCTGCTCTTGGGCAGCGTCGGGCGCAATGTCACCTTCGGCAGCAACGTGGTGTTGCGCCATCCGCGCAAAATTCATCTTGGCAATGATGTGGTCATCGATGACAATGTGGTGCTGGATGCCAAAGGGAATGATAACGAGGGCTTGTTCATTGGCAACGGCGTGTTTGTGGGCCGCAATACCATTCTGAGCTGCAAAAATGGCGACATCGTCATCGACGATAACGCCAACCTCGGCTTCAACAGCGAAATTTTTTCTGCCAGCCGCGTGCGCGTGGGCAAGAACGTGTTGATGGCGGCATATGTTTATCTCGTGGGTGGCACGCACACGTTCAACCGCAGCGATATTCCGATCATTGAACAAGAACGCTCGAGTCAAGGCATCGAGGTTGGCGACAATTCCTGGTTGGGTGCGCACGCCGTGGTGTTCGACGGCGTGACGGTTGGCCGCGAATGCATCATTGGCGCGGGCGCCGTCATCACTCTGGATATTCCCGACTGGAAAATCGCCGTGGGCGTGCCCGCAAAGGTAGTCAAGGATCGCCGCGAAATGTCGGGCAAAATCGAAACTGTCTAAACGAAACTCATACTCCTCGCGATTCGATATTGAACATGAGCACGCGAGAGCGCAAGAAGGCGAATATGAGCAGAACGCATCGCATTCTCCACGTGATCGACAAACTCTCCATGGACGGAGTCAACCCAAGCAGCGTTGCGCTCTGTTTCATCGAGTGGTTCAAGCATGCCGACACGCGCCGTTTTGAAGTAATGGCCTCCGTACTGCGCCCGCCGGACGCCGCCAGCAAGCATCTCGAAGACAACGGTGTCCGGCTTTTTTACATCGACAAAGGCAAGTATTCCTTCGCCAACGTCGGCGCAATTGCCGATCTGGTGAAGCGGGAAAAAATCGATTTGCTGCATTTGCACGGCTATAGCGCCGCGAACTTCGGCCGGCTCGCCGCGAAACGGGTGAAGATTCCCGCGTTGGTACACGAATGGGCCATTCTCAAAATTCAGCCGCATCAATTTGTGATGGATTGGCTGCTGCGCAACAGAACGGATTTGGCGGTGGGCGTCAGTGAAAGCGTGCGGGAATTCTTGGTTTCGGGACGCCACGTGCCGGCGGGTAAGACAAGCGTGGTCTGGAACGGCGTCAATCTGAATAACTTTAAAACTGCGGATCCGGCAAAGGTCAAGGCCTTTCGTGAAAAATTTGGCCTCGCTGATCATCAACTTGTCATCGGCACGATGACGCGGCTGCGTGAAGAAAAAGGCAACCGCTATTTCGTCGAAGCCGCCGGCAAAGTCGCGCAAGAATATCCCGAGGCGCGTTTTATCATTGCGGGCGACGGCCCCCTGCGTGAAGAGCTTGAAGCGCTCGCGATGAAACTCAATCTTAAAGGCAAACTCCATTTTGCCGGGTTCGTCTCGGAAGTCGCCGCGGCGTTTGCCGCATTTGATATCGCAGTGATGGCCTCGTTGACGGAAGGATTTCCATTTGCGCTGGCGGAAGCCATGGCCGCCGGCAAGCCGGTAGTCGTTACCGCCGTTGGTGGCATGAAAGAAATGGTGCAGCATGAGGTCAATGGCTTGTTGGTTCCGGCCGCAGATAGCGCTGCACTCGCGCAAGGCTGGTTGCGCTTGCTGCGTGACGCTGCTCTGCGGGAAAAATTCAGCAAAGCCGCGCGTGAGCGCAGCCAGGCTTTCAGCGTGGAACGCAATGTCATGGCCCTGGAAGAACTTTATTCGAAATTGATGTCGAATGGCCGCGCGTGATCGAAGTATCGTTTTCCACCGAAATTGCGACTCAAAGTTTCAACAAAATTTTTGGAGTCGTGAACGGTTACACTCGCTTGTATGACTATTTCATCTTGTCATCCTGGACGGATATTTTGAAGTACTCGGCCTAATGCGAGTACTTCAAAAAATTCGGCTGCATGACACTTCGAGATGGT
>SZPB01000485.1 GCA_030263535.1 Cytophagia bacterium CHB2 | reverse complement strand
AAAAGAATGTCATTGCCGGCGCAGCGCTCGATGTTTACGAAAACGAACCGGCGGTGCATCCCGGCTTGTTGCCGCTGGAGAATGTCGTGCTCACGCCGCACACCGCCAGTGCTACGATTGAAACGCGCAATAAAATGGCCACCATGGCCGTAACCAATTTGCTTGCCGGTTTGCGGGGCGAGAAGCCGCCGAATCTCGTGAATGAAGAGGTGTGGGGCAAGCATCGCAAGTGATTGCGGATTTGAGATTGCCGATTTCGGAGTGCAAATCAACTATGAAATGTCGTTTATAGCGGTTTTTAATTGAATGGACAGGTTTGTAGCCCCCGCCCCTCGTGGGCGGCTGCCGAAGCCACTAAACTCACAGTTGCGACAGTGCCCCACAAGGGGGCAAGGCTACGACTCCTGCACACGCATTTGAAAGATGCTATAAATAATTTTCCCATATCTCAAACCGCGAATGAACGCGAATAAACACGAATTAAGGCATTCGCGTGTATTCGCGGTTTAGAGAAAATGAGTAACTTACTTAAACGGTACTCCTAAAATCCGCAATCTCTAATCAACAATCCGAAATCGGAGGAGGAGGAAATGTGGAGTTGCTCAATAAACTGATTGTCAAAACCATACCGCTGGTGCCCAAGCCGCTGGTGCGGCGCGCTTCGAGCCGTTATATAGCCGGCGACAAGATCGCGGACGCGGTGCGCGTGGTGCGCGAACTGAACCAGCGCGGCATGATGGCTACGCTCGATATTTTGGGCGAGCACATCTCGCGGCGCGAAGAAGCCACGGCCACTGCAGATGAATATATTCACGCACTGGAAACGATTGACCGGGAAAAGCTTGACAGCAATGTTTCGATCAAGCTGACGGCCTTCGGGCTGAAGCTGGATTTTAACTTCTGTCTGGAAAATGTCCGGCGCGTGGTGGCGCGCGCGCAGGCGTTGAGTAATTTTGTGCGTATTGATATGGAAGATTCGTCCTGTACCACGGACACCTTGCGTATGTACGAGATGCTGCGCAAGGAGTACAGCAATGTCGGCACGGTGATTCAGGCTTACATGCGCCGCGCGATTTTGGATATCCGCCAGTTGCTGTCCAATGGCGCGCCCACCAACATACGGCTGTGCAAAGGCATCTACGTCGAGCCGCGCAACATCGCCTTCAAAAATCGTGAACTGATCAACAAGAATTTTACCTTTTTGCTCAATGAATTGCTGCGGCGCGGCGCCTACGTTGGCATTGCCACGCATGACGAACGTCTGGTGTGGGACGGTGTGCGCCTGGTGGATGAGTTGAAACTGCCGAAAACCGGATATGAATTTCAAATGCTGCTGGGCGTCGATGAAGAGTTGCGCGATTTCATCGTCAATTCCGGGCATCGCTTGCGTGTGTATGTGCCGTTTGGCAGGCAATGGTATGCTTATTCCGTGCGCCGGCTGCAAGAAAATCCGCAAATCGCCGGTTACGTTGTGCAAAACTTTTTTGGATTGGGAAAGTAACTGTGACTCCATTCGAACTTCCGCTGCCGCCTCATTTCGACGCCGGCAAGGTCGGCGAAGTTTGGCGCGTGCCTTATCATGAGCGTGCGCAACAGGCTGAGAGCTGGGCAAAACAACATGGCATCGCGCCTGCTGCGTATGATCGCTTCCGCATCTGCCTGCTGCCCGTCGATGTGCAAAACACCTTTTGCATTCCCGGTTTCGAGTTGTATGTCGGGGGACGCTCGGGCACGGGCGCGGTGGATGACAATCGCCGTTTTTGTGAATTCATTTATCGCAATCTTCATCGCCTCACGCACATTTGCCCGACGATGGACACGCATCAGGCGATGCAAATTTTTCATGCGATTTTTTTGGTGAATGAAAAAGGCGAGCATCCCGCGCCTTACACCCTGATTGCGGCGGAAGATATTCAGCAAGGCAAATGGAAATTCAATCCGGCAGTGGCGGAAAACCTGCAGCTTGAAACCAGCGAGGCGCAAAAGCATTTGCAGCATTATACCGCCGCGCTGCAAGCCGGCGGCAAATATGATTTGACCATTTGGCCTTATCATGCCATGCTCGGCGGCATCGGCCATGCGTTGGTTTCCGCGGTGGAGGAAGCCATTTTCTTTCACAGCATCGCGCGCTTGAGTCAGCCGGATTTCCAGGTGAAGGGCAACAATCCCCTCACGGAAAATTACTCCGTGTTGCGCCCCGAGGTGCTGACCGGCGCGATGGGCAAGCCGATTGCCCACAAAAACACGCGCTTGATCGCAAAATTATTGGAGTATGACGCGGTGATCATTGCGGGCCAGGCCAAAAGCCATTGCGTGGCGTGGACGATTGCCGATCTTCTGAATGAAATGGTCATCACCAATCGCGAGTTGGCGCAAAAAGTTTACTTGCTGGAAGACTGCGCCTCGCCTGTCGTTGTGCCGGGGGTGATCGACTACACCGAGGAAGCGGACGCTGCTTTCCGTAAATTTGCCGAATCCGGCATGCACGTTGTGCGTTCAACCGATCCGATCAACAGTTGGCCGGGAATTGCGTGATGACTGTTGCCTTGCGGATATTCTTGCTGCACGTTTTTCTCATTCTGGCAATGGCCGACGCCCGGGCGCAGAAGCCGGTGGTGATGGCCGAGATGGGAAACCTACCTGTGCTGCCCGTCGCGCCTGATACCTTAGCCGTGATTCTGGTCGAATTCGACGAGGTGACGCACGCCTGGTATGATTCCGCCGGCGTGCGCATTCCGTTTGATCGCGTCTATCGCTGGCGCGATTATTATAACATGATGGCGTCGCGCGGTTATTATATCACCGAACGCACCGGCGTCCGTTCGCCCGAGGGCGAGCCCGTGTTTGGCAGTCTCGTCGATTATTTTGAGGACATGTCAAATGGGAAATATTTTCCGTTGGTGCAAATCCTCAATGATTCCACGCCGGCAGGTTTGCCCAAATGGATTCCGCTGGGCGCGCCCAAAACCTCCTATTTCGGCGCGCAGAATTGGAACAAGCTTTACCGGCACGCCAAACAGCACGCCGCAGCGCGCGGGTATGATGTGCGCATCACACCGCAACGCCGCCTGGTGATCATTTATGCCGGCAATCGCCGCGGCAAGGGCGCCAAGCTTTTCGGCGTGTGCGACGCCAGAGCGTTGCCCGAGTATTTCTTTTCCTCCGAGCGCTGGACGTTCACCGGCGGCGCCAACGATTATGATGAAGCGCGCCACGCTCGCCTCTCGCACATCGGGCCGTTTTGCCATGAGTTGAATCACATGCTGGGCGAACATCATCACGACGTTCATTTGTGGGATATGATGGGCAACGGGCACAAGAACAGCGTGGAGGCCGGTTTCGGCAATTGCCCGGCGCCGATTGATCCCTGGTTTCGCGCGCAGCTTGGCTGGCTCACCGTGCATGAGATGCCGTGCAACCGCGAGGTCGAACTCGTGTACGGGGATGACGGCCGCAATTATTATCTCTGGCGCGACCCGCAACAGGCGGTTACATTGCTCTTTGAGCATCGGCGTTATCATCGCGGATATGATCGCGGCCTGCCCGGCCGCCGCTTGGGCGAGGCCGGCGGGCTGTTGATTTGGAAAATCAATGGCGGTTACAGCGATTTGATCGAGGGCATTTACCGCTTGCTTCATTCCGACGAGTCTTTCCCGGTGAATATCGGCAACCCGGATATGGAGATGACGGTCATGGAGCTGGCCGAAATGGTCGTCGAACTGGCGGGAAGTCAATCGCCTATCATCTGCATCGAACCAACCGATGATCGTATCGTGGACGATCCCAAGGTGCGGCGGCCGGACATCACCCGCGCCCGGGAAGTTTTGGGGTGGGAACCCCACATCTCCGTGGCCGATGGGCTGAGGGAGACGATTAACTATTTCCGGAATC
>SZPB01000484.1 GCA_030263535.1 Cytophagia bacterium CHB2 | reverse complement strand
GCGCAACTCGCGAAACTGCTCGAAACCATGCACGCGCGTCATCATGCGGTGCAACCCACGCTTGCGCAACAAATGCACTTGTTGCGCGCCCTGGAGGCGCAAGCAGCGCCGCCCGCAGAAAGCGTCTGGGTGAAAACCAGCGGGCGCATGGTGCGCTGGCTGGCCCCGGCAGTGGTGGCATTGGCCGTTTTATTTGTCGCGATTCCGCAAGACGGCAGTTCAACGGCGAGTGACAGAATCTCGGCGTTTCTTGCCGACACGCCCGAAGCGGCATTGTTTTCAGCCAGGACGGAGGAAGAAGTGCAAAGCGCCATGCTGGAGTTGGTGTTGAACTCCGAGCAGACGCAATGATCAAACACAAAAGGTCAGAAGCATGAAGCAAAACTTTCTGGTGGCAGCAGCCTTTGTCTTGACTTTTGCTGCAGGCGTATTGACGGGAGGGCTGCTGGTGCGGCAATTAGCCGGCCCGCCTCCCATGTTTGAACGCGAGATGAGGCGCCCGCCCATATTGCGGCGCGGCATGTTTGATGTTGATCGCATGCAAAAACATCTCGACCTTAGCGAGGCGCAACGCCGCGAAGTCGAGGCGATTGTCGAAAAATATCGCGATCAAATCCAGGAGCATATTGAGCGCGTCGAGCCGCCGATGCGTGAGTTGATGCGCGGCTTGCGCGCTGAAGTCGAACAAGTTTTGACGCCGGAACAACGCGAAAAATTTCAACGCAGCGCCTCGCCGTTTTGGCGCAAATCTCCGCAACGGCGCGAGCGTTTCGACCCCGACAGCATGTCCGGACAGCCCCTGCCCGAGGCCGGTGAACCCATGCCGTAAAAGCGGCGCGGCTGCACAAAACAACGAAACCTTCACATCTCGTTTGCCCGTCGGTCAGCAAGAAAGAGTCGGCCTCACCCGGCAGGCCTTTCCCGAACGCGGTAACGCCTGTGCGATCAAACAAGCGTCCTGCATACCGCCATCCGCAATGATGAAATTGAAGCACATCAGTCGGGCTTATTCCACCAACAGCATCTTCCGTGTCTGTGTGAATATTTCATTGCCCTCCTCGCGCGCCGTCAGTTTGTAAAAATAAATCCCGCTGGCCGGCGCGTTATCGTTCATTGCTGAGAAGATCGTTGTGTGTATGCCCGCATTTTGCAAGCCCTCGAACAATGTTGCAACCTCACGCCCGAGTACGTCAAAAACTTGCAGCTTCACCTGCGCCGCTTGCGGCAGCGCATAGCGAATCTCCGTTGCCGGATTGAAGGGATTGGGGAAATTTTGCGCCAACTCAAAGCCCCGCGGCGCGCTTTCCGCTTGCCGCTGTTCGGCAACGCCGGTCGCAGTCTGCACCACGGCGCGGATCAGGTAATCTTCAGAGTCGAACAGCGTCCAGGAATTGCCGTCAAAATCCCAACTGCGTTGATTGAGCGGCGGCGTGCTTTCCGAGCCGAACGCGGGCGTATTTGTTCCATCGTATTCGATCATGACGTAGAAGTCGCCGCTCACTTTGATGTTCGCATTGCTCAAATCATAAGTCACCCAACCGGCGTTGGGCGCTGTTACTGCTTGCGGCCCGAAAATTGTTGCGCACGGCGCGCCGCCGTTATCCCCCAAAATCCGCAGTAAATGTTGATTTCCGCCGTTGAGGCCGTGATAAAAAATTTTTGCCTGCAACAATTTTGCAGAGCCGCTGGGCGGTGTAAAGCGCACCGCCGAGCCTTGTCCGGCATTGGGCCAATTGTAGCCGGTGGTAGCTGTGCCGTCATCATATTGCAATTCGAGCGCGCCGCCCGGCGGGGCTTCCGCGTCCGGACCCCAATCCCATGAAGTAATATTGTCCGCAATCTTCCAGGATTGACTGCCGTCAATCGTCATGCCCCACAAATCAAACGGCGAGTTCTCGTCCTCGCGTTGTGCAAACGCGAGAAAGCGCCCGTCGGGCGAGGGCACAGCACCGACAATGTTGAAGCTCTCTTTGATCACCGTCAGTTGCTGGCTGGCAAAATCGTAGCGCGCGATTTTATTCGAAAAAACGCCCAGGGAGTACGAAATCGAAAAAACAAAACCCGAGCCGTCTTTCAACCAGGTAATCCCATCAACAAAATCCGCTTCGAGCACCAGTGTGTGCGTGCTCAAGTCGCTGCCGCGCGTGCCGCGATAAATGCCGTTGGGTGAGGCGAGTATGCTATAGTACAAGAATTCATCACTCACTGGCGACCACGCCAATCCCGTTGAAACCGCTGCGGCATTGCCGGAAAATAAATCCTGCGCGATCAGACCCGGCGCCGGAGATGCCGTTTGCACCAGACGCAACCCGGCTTCAACAATGTATGCGATTTCGCTGCCATCGCCTTTCCAGGTGAAGTTGTTGATGCGCAATTGAAACGGCCCATAGCCGCTGGTGATTTGCACAGAACTGCCCGCAGTGACGGTTTGACCCGGCTCTATATCAACATAAGCTGCAGGATTGAACCACGTGCCGGATCCGCTTTTGACATAAACGATCTGCTGCCGCCCGAGATCGGCGATATTGTTGATGGTGAGGGTGGAACTGAGTCCCGGCAATATTGTCGCCTGCTGCAATTCGGCCGCGCCCTCAATGTAGATAAAAAAGATTGAAGCATTCAGCGTCTGATTTTCAATCGTGACGCGCGCCGAGCCTTTGGGGAAGGCCGCCAAATCTTCACAGCGCGGCGCGTTGGTGATGCGGCGCAGACCTGAGCCGTCCGGGCGAATGCCAAAAATATCCGAATCAAAGCGCGAACAGCCAAACTCGTGCGCGCTGATAAAGGCGATTTCCTCGCCGTCGGGACGCCAGCCCGGCACGGGATAAATCGAAACCAGCCCACGCGGCGTGCTGTAAATGATGCGATCGTCGCTGCCGTCGGGCTTGACTAAATGCAACTCTGAAGTTCCCGGCTCGGTTTGCGTGGCGCCGGTGACGCGAAAGTAAGCGATTGTGCCGGGCAGATCCGGCGGCGCTTGCGCAAACAGTGAAGCAGTCGTCGCTGCGATCAACAGGAACGTTTTTGACATCTTTGCCGCGGAGCAGTAACGCAGATTCTGCATGGCCCTTCCTTTCCTTGTTGTTGAGAGATGGAGATTGTAGGTATGCTAAAAAAATAATTTGACATTGAAATGCAAGCAGCTTTTCAATTGTTGCGTCAAAAAAATGATTGCTTCTTTGATGCGAAAAATTAGCTTCAGGCAAATCCGTTTTGATCAAAACGAGCCGAGGAAAATATTATGGCCGCCTCCGAACCCGCCATCAGCGTCGCCATGGTCGATGACGACGAAGCCGTGCGCAGCATGATCGCAACCCTGGTTGAAAACGCCGAGGGCCTGCAGTTTGCCGGCGCGTATTCGAGCTGCGACGACGTGCTGGAGAACATGATCGAAGTCATTCCCGACGTGGTGTTGATGGACATCAACATGCCGGGCCGTTCTGGCATCGAATGCGTCGAAGCGCTCAAGCTGGAAATTCCCGATCTCAAAATTCTCATGCTCACCAATTACAGCGATGATGATCGCATCTTCGATTCCCTGCGCGCCGGTGCCGTGGGATATTTGCTCAAGAATTCCTCCATCGAAAAACTGTCGGAATCCATCAAAGAAGCTTATCGCGGCGGCGCCCCCATGTCCGGCGAAGTGGCGCAAAAAGTTCTGGCTTATTTTCAAGGCCAGAAGAAAAATGCGAAATACACCGCTGAGCTTTCCGATCGCGAGCTGGAGGTTTTGCGCGCGCTCACCGAAGGCTTGAGCAACAAGGAGATCGCCGCGCAATTGTTCATCAGTTTGCCCACCGTGCGCTTCCATCTCAAAAACATTTACGCCAAGCTCCACGTCAACTCCCGCACCGAAGCGGTGATCAAGGCGATGCAGGAAAAGCTGGCGTGA
>SZPB01000483.1 GCA_030263535.1 Cytophagia bacterium CHB2 | reverse complement strand
CCTCTTCCGGCATGGAATCAATCGCGCCGTACGTCCAGATGCCGGCGTTGTTCACCAGCACGTCGATTCTGCCGAAACGCTTGAGCACGGTCTCGACCATGCGTTCGACCTCGGCGTAGCGGCTGACATCTGCTTGGACGCATGCGGCGTGTTTGCCGGTTTGGGAAATCTCTGCAACGAGATGCTCAGCGGCAGTTTTGCTTTGCGCATAATTAATGACTACGCTAGCGCCGGCCCGAGCCGCCATGCGCGCCGCAGCGGCGCCGATCCCGCGTGACGCGCCTGTAATCAACATGACTTTGCCGGTAAGATCGATCATTTTGATATCCTCATTAATTTTGGCTGGAAATCGCTCGGGATTGTCATGCGTTGAATTTTTTTTGGATATGCTGACAAAAGTCAGGATCCTTCTGATTCATCGCAAGCGCCACAAGCTTGCGTGCAGCAATATCCATCTGATCCTGTTAAAACGCGAGAACGATAATCGCGGGAAAGATAGCGACTCGGCGGGAAAAAGTAAAGCCGGACTTGCGCAGAAATCCGCCTCAGCCTTCACCATGAGGATTGCTGCGCTAGCCCGGCTTTCGTCATACAAACATCAATAACCAAAAACATAAACCTGTTTCAGCGTCACATCTGCGGTGGAAGGATCCATCCGTCCAAAGTCGTTCCAACGCAAAATCTTTCTGAGAATACAGACATCCAATTCCGGCAGGTTGAAGGTGGAGGAGACGACGCTGGCTTCCTTAACTTTGCCAGCGGCAGAGACAGTGAAGCGCACGGTGACTTTGCCTTTGAGCGTCGCGTCATTTTTGAGGGCCTGGCGATAGCAGTCTTGAATCGCGGCGCTGTGGGATAATACGATTTCACGCATCCTTTCGGGATCACGCGAGGCTTTTTCGCGCATGCGTTTGCGCGCCAATGCGCCAATGCCTGGAATGGCGGCTTCTTCAACCAGGCTTTCCACCGGCTCGATTTTTTCAAATGTGCGCGAAGCTCTCACTTCTTTTTTGGGCGCGGGGGCAAGGTTGGTAACGATTTCTTCGGCTTGCACGCCCGAGGCCGTATGCCGCTCGCCGCGCATGTCGCGAGGGGCGATCATCACTTTGCTGGGATCAAAACCGCCGTACCCCAACAATCCGCCGCTTGCACCGCCGACCGGCGCGCCAAAGAAATCCTGGCCGACGCGCGGCACACGCAGCGTTCTTACCTGGGACAGCACCTCTTCCAAATCATTGGCCTGCGCGATTCCGTGTTCGAGCACATCCTGCACCGGTTCATAAGAAACAAACTGGCCGCCAGGTTCGGCAAGATTGCTGTTGCTGGTGAGCAAACCGATCAAGCCGATACGCCCGACTTCCTCCGACAACGCCTGGCGCGCTTTCTCGCGCGCGGCTAACGAGATGCGGCGATGCACTTCACTCGCTTCGCGTGTGGCGCCGCGCGCTTCCGGCGTGCCTGCGCCCGGCCGCGAGGACGGACTCATCGTCGGTACGCCAGCGCCACCCAAAGCCTCATCAATGATGGAGGGAACATATTCGGAGGCATATAGCAACAATTCATTCGGCGTCATGCTGCTCTGCGCCGGTTGCTCCACTTCGAATTCCGACAGGAAAGTTTCCGCATATTTTGCCTGTAAACGGGCCATCTCGGATTCATTCATGCCGGGCTGATGATTCCACAAATTGTAGATGATGATCAACGGCTCGACCATCAACACGAATACAAGAATAACGAGAAAACGCCGGTCAAGCGTCTCCCAGAAATGACGGTTGAATTCCTTCGGAAAAGTCGTGATCACATCGTCATCATCGAACGGCGCGCGCGCCGGCGAAGAAGGCCGATCATCGGGCGGTGCGGAAAGATTAGGGGCTTGTTCGAGTTGAGCGCTGTCGTACAAATGATCCACGTGCCTAGCTCCAACATTTGCAAAGCGTCAAGATAAAAGATTTCGAAACCGTAATTGCAATTTCCAGTTTGGTAGAGGAAAAAGCGGGCTAACTATAGAATCGCGTTTGTTTGCACGCAATCGAGCAAAGCCATCACAAATCCTGTAAATCGCCGTCTTACGGTGATACAATGATGATTAAAAAGAGTGGTGAAATTTATTCAATTCTACAGCGAATTCATCTTAGCCAAAAACTCGGGAAACTTCAAACAAGTATTATGCCAAAGTTTACACTGCCATGACCACAACCAGATGTCATGCTGCTGGATTTTTCAGCCAACGGCGGGAATTGTTACGATAACAGTCGATGGCCGGTTTGTCTCACATGCGACGGCTGGGCTCGAGTTTGATCGTGAAGGTCAATTTATTACCGTCTCGCAACACGATGATATCCACCTCTTGCCCGGGCGCATGCTCCCCGAGGGCATAAGTATAGTCATAGATGTTTTTGATGTCAATCTCGCCAAATTTAATGATGACATCGCCCGCTTGCAGGCCGGCCCGCGCCCCGGGTCCGCCCTCGCGCACGCCGCTCAACCTCAAGCCTTTCACCTCGGCAGCGTAATCCGGCATGGTGCCGAGACTGACTCGAAACGCGCTCATCTGACGGCGCTCCGAATCGGTTTTTGTAAATAGCGGCAGAGAGTCCGAATTGGCGATTTCCAAAACCGCTTCCGCCGCAAAATTCAACACCTCGGCCTGGCCGCGGGCGTTGATCTTATCGGCATCGTCGGTCACGCGATGATAGTCCTCATGAATATCGGTAAAGAAAAACAATACCGGGATATTTTTATTGTAAAACGAGGCATGATCACTCGGACCCTGGCCGTCTTTGACGGATTTCAGTTTCAAGCGGCGATCGGAATTCAAGCGTTCCAACAACGCCGGCCAGCTCGGCGAAGTGCCGGTGCCCTGCACCACGAGCGTGCTGTCTTTCATGCGGCCAATCATATCCATATTGATCATGGCAATGGTGCTGTCAAGCGGAAACAAAGGTTGATTCACATAATGCGCCGAGCCTAACAGCCCCAACTCTTCCGCGGCAAATGCCAGAAACACCAGCGAGCGCTTGGGCTTCTCAGTTTGCGAGGAAAAATATTGCGCCAGCTCCAACAAGCCGGCTGTGCCGGAAGCATTGTCATCCGCTCCGTTATGAATGCCGTTGATGCTGTCCGGGCTGCGACTGCCTTCGCTGCTGCGGCCAAGATGATCGTAATGCGCGCCAATAACCACGGCCTGCTTCTGCAACAGCGGATCGCTGCCCGGCAACACGCCCACGATATTTGCGGCAACCCGGCGAACCGGTTTAACCTCTGCCTGCAAAGAGATTTTTGTCGCGGGAATGAGCAGGGAATGTGATTGCTGCGTCGTGTTGATTTGCTGTTGCACCGAGTCGAGCGACTGGCCAATACCAGCCAGCAGCCAATTCGCAACTTCTCGCTTGATAAACAAAACCGGCAATCCGGCATCGCCCGCGGAACGATCATAACTCAATCTCGGCAACACATCGTTGGAATCACTCAAGCTACCGGTGGCGACCAACAACGCCGCCGCGCCATGCTCGCGCGCGGTTGTGGCTTTGAAGCGCATGCCCTCAAATTTGGCAAAACCGCTGTGCGGATCGTTCAAACCCGGCGAATAGCGCATGATCAGCACGGCTTTGCCGGAAACCTCGAGATTGGCGTAGTCATCATAACCTTTTTCAGTTGCAGAAATGCCGTAGCCGGCAAACGCAACCTCGGAATCAAGCTCGAGATTACCAGTCCCCGAAAATCCGGCGGGAATGAAATCAACGCCCAGCTTCCAGGCCGTGTCGCCGTTTGCGTTGGTAAAGCGCAAATGATTTTGCGGACCCAACTCCATGTCGCCGATGAAATCGAATTTTTGGAAGTAGGACGCGGGTTCGCCCAACGGCTGCAAATTAAATCGCTTGAATTCAGCGGCAAT
>SZPB01000482.1 GCA_030263535.1 Cytophagia bacterium CHB2 | reverse complement strand
AATGCCGACCATCGAAGTTGAAAAAAAGCCGAACGGATCGCCATTGTAGCGCGCCGAGGAAGATTGATGAAATTCGAAGCGACGCTCGCGGAAAAGGCGATCCTTCGTGCTATGCAAGCCGCCAAATTTAAAATTGCCTTGCAGCCCGCGCCATTGCTTGAATGGAAGCGTCGCGGTGAGCTTCGATTCCCACTGTTCCTCATCCAGATTGCGGTAGTAATGCACCGGGCGGGAATAGTTGGAAGGCGAGATCGAATAGAACGTTTGCGCCGCGCCGTTGCGCTCGATCGGCGTGAAATCATTGCTGAAGAAACGCAAGTCCGGCTCGTCCTGCGCGGTGTTAGTTAACGAGCTGGTCCACTCGACGCGCATGCCGGCCAGGTTTGGCAGAAAATGCGAGCCGCTCAATTGCGCCGATCCTAATTTGCGCTCGGTGTATTGCAACACGCGCGTTTCATAAAACGTTCCAGCTGCAAGATCGCGCGGCATCGGCCCCATTTGATAGCGCGCCACCGACTCGCCGCTGCGGTTGTACATGAAATTGCTCGAGAGCTCATGATGCGTCGATAACTTGTAGGAAAGCGACAACAAGCCGCCCCACAACACTTCATCGGCGCTGCGATCGTCCGAAAGCAGATAGAGATTGTTCAGCTCGTTGATTTCGGCAACTTTGCCGGAGAGTTGATATTGTGCGGTGGTGCCGTCGCGATAAGAAGAAAGCGCGCGGCTGTAACTCAAACTGCCCAAAAAACCGAGCGGGCGATTGAACAGCGTTACTTGATCGCCGACCGAAAACGAATAGCTTTGATCGATGGGCGCGGATTTTATCGTCGGCGCAAGCTGAGAAGAAAAGGCTCTCGAAGCGCGATCGAGTGCATACGCTTGCTGCGCATTGTTGAAGGCCGTACCGACACTCGGAATCACAGCATTCGGATCGGCAAGCAATGCCGGCAGGTCGCGGGCGCCGTCATCATAGCCGAGCCAGTCTTTGTTGCCGCCGGCATAGGTGAGGAAGTTATCTTTTAAGCTGGTTTGTGTGTTGAACGAAGTCGAGGTTGATACCGTCAACGAAAACGATTCGGGGTAAGAACGCGTGGCAATATCAACCGTGCCGCCCGTGAAACTGCCGGGCTTGTCGGGCGTGAAGGTTTTGACGGTGACGATGTTGTCGAGCAATTTGCTGGGAAACAAATCGAGTGAAACCGTGTTGCGGTCCGGATTGGCGCTGGGCAGCGTCACGCCGTTGAGTTGCGTGTTCATGTAACGATCGCCCAGGCCGCGCACGTAGACGTATTTTCCATCCACGATCGAAGCGCCGGTCACCTGCTCCATCGCGTCTGCGGCGCTGCCGCTGCCGGAGCGTGAAATCGCCTCCGCGCTGATGGCGTCGCTCACTGCTGCAGATTTTTGCCGATTCTTGAGCAACGAGGCTTCGGTATTCTTCAAAGCCTGCGCCTCCACCACCACTTCATCTTGCTGCAGCACTTCTGATTTCAATGAGAAATCAAGTGCGGCAACCCCGTTGTCAGATACCGTAACGTTGGTCACGCGCAGCCGCGCATACCCAATCATCGAGGCGACAACAGTGTGCGTGCCCGGCGGCACGGCATTGATCGTGTAAAGTCCATCAATGTCAGTCGCCGCTCCCAGCGTCGTGCCTTCGATCAAAACATTTACTCCCGGCAGAGCTTCACCGGTTTGGGCGTCGACCGCTTTGCCCTTGATTTTGCCGTCTGCCGGAACGCCTGCCGTCACGGCTGCGGCCATGCTCATGAAAACGGCAAGAATTGCCGCTTTGAGCATGTTTAACATCTTCGTACTTGTGGTCATAGTGCTTCTCCTTTCGATATTAGAGGCGTGTGGGTAGCGCCGTCGCTTTACCCGGGAGAAGTATAACGTGTAAAGATTAATTCGGAATGAATGACACATTAAAAGATTGTTAACGTGTCAACCGAGAGAAGGGAATTGGGGGAAGGAGGAGAACAAATAGGGAATGGAATATCAAGAGATTGAGAGCTTCATATTAACTTAACATGAAGCTCATCAGTTGAGGCTTTTGCCATTCTGCAAGAGCAGCGCAATTTCTTCTGTCTGAAAATAGCCCTCGCCAGGCGCATCTGCGACGACGGCATCCGCCGCCCAGTATCGAAAATTGCTGGCAAGATCCTGAGCCGGAGCGCGAAGAATGATGGGCAAACGGGAATCGTGAGCGGCGATTTTACCGATGAGATCAAGGCCGTGCATGTCAGGCAAGACGGCATCGACAATCACGAGGTCAACCGGGGTATGGCGCAATGCTTTCAGCGCCTCATGCCCCAAAGACGTGCTCAGAACATGATAACCTTGCGACTCCATGTCCAATTTGCACATCTGGCGTTGCTGTGGGTCGCACATCACCAGCAATAAAGTCGCCAGGGGAAATTCGTCTGAAATCGCGATGGCGATTTCGTCACTGTGAAAGCTCTCTGCTTCGATAATAGACAAGATTAGGCTCCTTGACTTGTTGAATTTCTCAATCGGCCCAGGCAAAGAGGTACACAAGGTTGAGATTTTTCATCGTCATATAAACGTGACGGTGAATGCCGCATACTTCCAACACCATGCCGCGGCTGTGCAATTTCTTAACGAATCTTGCCAAATGGTACAAACCGCCCAAGCTCAGCACTGGCAAGTTTTTCATGTCAATTGTCCAGTGCGTCGCAGGATAATGCAAAACCGTTTCCAAAAAGCGAGATAAGGCTGCCGCGCTTGGTCCGGCGATCACGCCTTGCAACACAATTTCCCCGCGCTGTTGCCCTTGGACAGCGGCATCTGCAAGTTCGAAACTGGCGAGAGGGGCTAGTTCGTTCCCGGCAAGCTCCTCATTCAAAACGGTTTGCACTCGCAGAGTTTTGTCTTGCGTCATGATGATCTCCTTTAAGCCGTTGATTATATATTGCATTGACCGATGTTGAGAAACAGGAGGTAATCAACTGCAACGCGTACAATTTTACTAAAATTCGAGGAGTGTGTTGTCATGAGCAGGTAGCCATTTTGTAAAATCGCCGTTACAAAAAACAGTTTTTTTGTACGAATTGACGGCCCCAATCTAAACCAAAGACATCATGTAAAAATAAAAAACTGATGAAGAAAACGTTAAGAGCTATTTCGTGATATTTTACAGAATCTTTACAGATTATTAATCGTGAATTAATCCACGAGTCATAAATCGCTGTCGAAATCTCGTTTTATGCGCAAACCGGCGCGGACGAAAACTCCGTGTGACAGGGTTCCGAGGGAAGTCATCCCGGACTTTTAGGCAGTCGCTTACTTCGGGGCTTCCATATGAAAAAAAAATTCACTAAACTTACGGCAAAGTACGCGCCAGCTAAACCGGTTACGCATTCTTAAATTTTCAAAACCCAAGTCGTCTCTTGAAATTCGCAGCCATCGATATCGGTTCCAACGCGGTTCGCCTGCTCTTCGCAAATGTTTTCGAGGAGAAACAGAAAACCAGTTTTCGCAAGGAATCGCTCATTCGCATGCCATTGCGCCTCGGCACGGATGTTTTCACGCATGGCCGGCTTTCGCAAGAAAAGGCTGATGATCTCTTGAAAATGATGACGGCGTTCAAATATCTCATTGAAACACAGCGGCCCTTGGCGTTTCGGGCGTGCGCCACTTCGGCGATGCGCGAGGCGGCCAACGGCGCAGAGGTGACGGCGCGAATTCTCGCGCAAACCGGTATTGCCATTGAAATCATCGACGGCAAAAAGGAAGCGGAGTTGATTTATTCGAATCACATCGCCGATAATCTTGCGCCGGGAATGTCGTATCTGTACATCGATGTGGGCGGCGGCAGCACCGAGTTGACGTTGATTTCAAACAATCAGACGGTGGCTTCCGCGTCATTCGATAT
>SZPB01000481.1 GCA_030263535.1 Cytophagia bacterium CHB2 | reverse complement strand
GATCTCCGCCGCGCTGATGATCCGCGGGATGTTGAGGTAACTATCCTTGCTGGGCCCGGCGCCGATGCATACCGCCTCATCCGCAAACCGAACGTGCAATGACTCCGCATCCGCTTCGGAATACACCGCCACGGTTTTGATGCCGAGCTCTTTGCACGCGCGAATAATGCGCAACGCAATTTCGCCGCGATTGGCGATCAGAACTTTTTTCAAAGTTTTTCGACCCGGAAAAGAGGTTGGTTGTATTCCACCGGCTGTGCATTGTCGACCAGGACTTCCACGACGCGGCAGGCGAAGTCAGCTTCAATCTCGTTCATGAGCTTCATCGCTTCGATGATGCACAACACATGGCCTTTCGAGATCGTGTCGCCGGGATTGACATAGGGTTCGGCGTCCGGCGCAGGCGCGCGATAGAACGTGCCCACCATGGGTGATTTGATTTCGACCTGATTCTTGGAGCCTGCGGGCGCGGCGCTGGCTGCCGGCGTTGCAGAAGCTGAGTGAGCCGTGTTCGGCGGCGCGGGCAGAGGCTGGTGTTGCGCTTGGCCCGGCACGAGAAAATGACTGACCTGAGGGTGAGAAGGCGCGTGGCTGGAATATTTCGATATGCGAACCTTGCTGCCGCGTTGCGTGACTTCCAAATCGACAATACCGCTTTCTTCAACAATCTTCACCAACTCTCGAATTTCATCTAGATTCATACCGCGTGCCGCTGCTTTGGTCGCGGCATTCGTATGCGTTGCTTCCTCTCTCACTCGTTTTGCCATGATGAACCTTTCGGTAAGTAACGGCCGGCAGAATCGGGCATTCGCTTGACGGCGCTTGAATTTATAAAACGTGGTTGCGTCAACCCGGCTTTGCCAGTGGCCTGAAAACAGGCGGAAAATATAACCTAACTTTTCTGAAAGTCAAATGAAAATGTTGGTTTGGCAACACGCACGAGGCGGGGGGCGCGCTGGATCGTGAATGGCTTAGGGCGCAACCATGCCAATCGCTCGCATGATCGCCTTTTCAATTTCGCGCATTTGTGCGGGTGTAATTTGTCCGTCCAGTGGTCCGCGAGCAAGAAAATTTTATCGAGCGCGGCAATTAACTCGCATTTAGCCACGGATGGAAGGGATATGCCTCCCGAGCCTGCTGGCAAGTAGACATGGGTGGGAGATGGTCGCAAGGTAGTGGAGAGCGGTACGACAAGAATGTCATTGGCGAATTGATTACGCGAATCGGTTGAAACGACTAGCACCGGCCGTTCTTTGGTGTCTCCCGGCTGTCCGGGAATTTTAGCCCAATGAATTTCGCCGCGTTTGGGGAATTGCATCAGTCATCCCATCGCTGCGCCTGCTGAGAGACGGCGTGAGTCCAGTCGCGGTCTTCAGCGATCTCCTCCGGCGTGAGGGATTTATAGTAGTCTTCGGTCTCGCGATCCCATCTTCGCTGCAGCCAAACCACCTCGTACCATCGCTGCAGAATTTTTTCGATCGTCGCGCGCCGCGAAGACAGCCCGGTGTTTTGTGTAACAGCATCAATCGCCGTCAACACCTCACCGATCCAAACGGAGGGTGACTTCGGTGTTCGATGTATTTTCCATATCACTTCTTGGGTGTCAAAATCGCGCATGCTCATTTCAACTTGATTTTCTTTAATTTGTTCGTAAGTTAAGTCATTCCAACCGCTCACAAAAACATTATTTTCCATGGGGCGAATCAATATGAAAGCAATCAATTCATCGCTTCAAACAAGTCGCGGAACCATGTGGTTAGAAATCATCGGCGTTGTTCTCGCATTAACGTTGCCTCTGCCTGCCCGTCTCTTTGCGCAAGAACCCTCAGTCAAATTCGAACGCATCGCGCTCGAAGAAGGCCGCACCGTTTACTGTATGTTGCAAGATCATCAAGGCTTCTTGTGGCTCGGCACGGCGGACGGCTTGATCAAGTACGACGGCTACGGCTTTACCGCCTATCGCCACGATGCCTTTGATTCGCTCTCGCTGTCGACCAATTTTGTGTATGCGCTCTGCGAAGATCGCAGCGGCACGTTGTGGGTTGGCACAGTCGGGGGCGGGCTGAATCGCTTCGAGCGCGAACGCGAACAATTCACGCGCTTTGTCCACGACCCGAACAACCCGCACAGCTTGAGTTTCAATTCCGTTGGCGCGATTCATGAAGATCACACTGGCGCGCTCTGGATCGGCACGGCGGATTTGCTCTCCGAGGCGGGCGCGGGACTCAACAAGTTTGATCGCGCAACTCAGCAGTTTGTTCGTTTCGTGCACGATTCCAGCGATGTACGTAGCCTCAGCCATAATAGCGTTTGGGATATATTCGAAGATCACACCGGCACGCTTTGGATTGGCACGCAGCGTGGGCTGAATAAATTTGAGCGCGAAAAAGGGCAATTCACTCACTTTTTGCATGATCCGGACAATCCCAACAGTCTCAGTCACAGCGACGTACGCGTCATTTATGAGGATCGCGCGCGCACACTTTGGTTTGGAACACGCGGCGGCGGACTGAATCGCTTTGATCGTGACCAGCAAGTTTTTACGCGCTTTCGTTTTGATCGAAATAATCCCCGCAGCCTGAGCCAGGACAGCGTCCTCGCTATTTCTGAAGATCAAACTGGTGCGCTGTGGATCGGAACATTTCGGGGGTTGAATCGATTTGACCGCACACGCGAGGAGTTCGCTCGATTTGTGAGTGATCCAAACAATATTCACACTCTCAGCAATAATCTTATCTGGTCGCTTTGCCAAGATCGCACGGGCACGCTTTGGGTTGGCACCTTTTTCGGGGGCATCGATAAATTCGATCCGGGTCGGGCACGATTCAAGCCGTTTGTGCCGGAATCGAATAATGCTTCAATTCTCAGTGAGAAGAGTATCGGCGGTATCTACTGGGATGAAGCCGGCACACGTTGGATCGGTACGCCCGCTGGCCTTGCTCGTTTCGAGCATGCGGTGAAACCGTTCGCCCATCTTTTCAACAAATCGTTCAATAGCCAGGTCAATTGCATCTCTGGCGATTTCTCCCCGCGCGGCACGCTGTGGATCGGGACGAATGGAAATGGTCTTTATCGCATTGACCACAGCACCGGCAAACTCACGCGATTCGTATACGATCCTAATGATCCTCATAGCATCAGCGACAGCCAAATCACTGCAATTCACCAGGACCGCTTCGGCACACTTTGGGTGGGAACCTTGGGCGGACTCAATCGCTTTGATCGCGAAAAAGAACGCTTTGTTCGTTTCCTGCATGATCAAAACGATCCTTACAGCATCTCCACTGATGCCGTTACGGCGATTTGTGAGGATTCTGTTGCGCAGAACACGCTGTGGATCGCAACCGGCGATGGATTGAATCGATTGGATTCCCAGACCGGGAGATTCACCCGTTTTCTTAACGACCCAAAGGATCCCAAGAGCCTGAGCGACAATTTCATTTGGTCGCTGCATGTTGATCACACCGGCAAGCTATGGGTGGGAACAAATGCCGGACTCGATTGCTTTGATACCACCATCGAGAAATTTGCGCATTATACCACCAAAGACGGGCTTCCGAGTGGTCAGATTATGGGCATTTTGGAGGATGATCGTGGCCGTTTGTGGGTAGGCACCATGAAAGGACTTTCTTACTTTAATCCCGAAACCGGGTCTTTTCGTAGCTATGGTCTTGCTGATGGATTGGCCGCCAACGAGTTTTTGAATATGTCGCACCACAAAAGCGTTGACGGCAAATTATTTTTTTTGTCCTTAAAAGGCGTCGCAGCATTCCATCCTGACAGCATTACAGATAATCCCTACATTCCGCCGGTAGTGATCACGGCCCTCAAGCGCTACAACACGGATGATGCCGAAGGTACTGCTATCGAGGAGAAAGGCATCTCAGCGAAGAAAGAAGT
>SZPB01000480.1 GCA_030263535.1 Cytophagia bacterium CHB2 | reverse complement strand
ACGAAGGATCAAGTAAGAGATTTGTTGAGGCAAAGAAATTTTGAACGCAACGCCACGAAGGCGCAAAGAACCCGCAAAGCTTTTCTTTGCGTACCGTGGCGCTTTTGACTTCGGCGAGCTCAGTCGAGCCGCATCTCTGCGTGAATTCTTTGCTTTTTTACAAAAAGATCACTTTAAAGAAACTCCCCCGATTTGCGACAAGCTGCAAATCAAAGCTTCTGCGAAGCCGCAAATAACTGTTCGGCGAAACTCGGCGTCTTTGGTGACCATCGGCGATAAAGTTTCCGCCGAAATGCGCCGAAGTCGCCGAGCATCGCCGAAAAAAACTTTGGCAAAATGATTTATCGGCAGAGTTATTTTGAATCGTTCTGCCGACAAATTATTTTGCCATAAACTTTCAGAGTTTATTCTAACTTTGAGCGGTTTACGGCCTAATACTTACCCAACTCCTCTGCCAGTTCCGCCAGCAGCGCGATGTTCTCCGGCGGCGTATGCGGCGCCACCGAACAAGCTGAGCTGAGGATGTAACCACCGCCCGGCTTGCCAATTTCCAACCGGCGCTGCACATCCATTTTGACCTTGTCAGCGCTGCCATACAAGAGCGTATGCACCGGATCGATATTCCCCTTGATAAAGGTTTTTCCGGCGAGAATCTTTTTGGCGTCCGCCAATTCCACCGTGCCGAGCGGCGGCGGATCGAGCGTGTCGATGCCGTTGGTGCCGGTTTGCATCATCAAATCAAGGCGGTCGCCGATGCTGCCACAGGTATGCGTGTAAACCGGAATGGCGGTTGCGCGCTTGACCTCCGTAACAATTTTCTTCTCGTAGGGCAAAACGAATTCTTCATAATGCTCCCGCGAGATCAAGCCGGCGCCGGCAAAGGCCGAGGAAATCAGAATCGCATCGACGCCGCACGCCGCCTGCTTTTTGGCAAGGTCAATAGCGCCTTCGGTGAGGCGCTCCAGGCAGGCTTTGCTTTTGCCGGGATCGTCTAGGATCGCCATCAAGGCGTATTCATAATTCAACAACTCCAGGAATTGCGACCATGGCGAGAAAACTTCAGCATGCACAGAAACGCCGGCGCCAACTCGCGCATTCACCTGTTTGATGGTGTCGAAATGATATTCCGGAAAATAATCGTCGAAGGGCCGAGACTCCGCTTCAAATCCCCAGGTGAACGGATAGGTAATATCGGTGAGATCCCAGGGATCGACATAGTAAAGCTGCTCCGGATCGATCTCGGCAAACGTTGGAAAATAGCGCGTGCCCTCAGCCTGATAGTAATGCGGATTGTCGTCCTGTGGAAAGATGGTATAGTTTCCATTGCGCCATTGCAAGCGCATTTCACGCGCGCCAGGTTCGATTTTATCAAGGTAGTTTTCATAATTTGGATCCCGGCCGGGGAGATTGACCAGGATGCCGTCAAAATTGTAACGCTGCTGCAACGTGATAAGCGCGCGGGCAAAGCCTTCGGAGCTGTACCAAATGTCGAGCGGTTTGAGGCCGGCATGCAGAAAATAATGCCCAAGCGCAAGCTGGCACATCACCGGAACACGATCGGGAGCTTGGAGTTCCATCGCCCGCTGCATACGTTGTCGCGAAGTCATCTCGTTTTATCCTGTGCGAATGAAGAAAATTAATTGCGTTCAAGTTTAGCCTTTCGGCAAGCCATAAGCAAGCGCTTTGTTGGGAGATTGATGCTTGACCGGTTAGCAGCGCCTCCCGAGTTTGATTTTGGTGAGATCTGGCTTCGACAAGCTCAGCCAGTGACAAGCTCAGCTAGCGACAAGCGATGATACGAAGACACCAGCGCCTGCAAACGGAAAGTTTGGCCTTGACAGGAGGAAATGTTTTTGCTTATTATCCCCACACGGCATTTATAGCATCTTTCAAATGCGTGTGCAGGAGTCGTAGTCTTGCCCCCTTGTGGGGCACTGTCGCAACTGTAAGTTTAGTGGCTTCGTCAGCCGCCCACGAGGGGCGGGGGCTACAAACCTGTCCATTCAATTAAAAACCGCTATAAGCCGGTACTGAATTTCACCTTTCAAACGTAACCGAATGGCAAAGGGACTCGATCATTCGCCGTAGCGGTGATTAACTATATCTCTGGAGAGTGGCGATGAAGCATCTCTTATCAAAAGAAGACCGGGATTTTCAGGTTGACTTCGAGTCCGGCAAGGTTCTGCCGGCGGACTTCAACCATCGCGCGCATTTGAGGCTGGCCTACGTTTATCTGGCGGAAAACGATACTGAAACCGCTTGCCGGATGATGCGCGAGTCCTTGCAAAGATTTCTCCAGCAGAATCACATTGATGTTTCGAAATATCATGAAACCTTGACGCGCGCGTGGATTATGGCCGTCAGGCATTTCATGGAGAAGACGCCAAACGCCGAGTCTGCCAATGCGTTTATTGACCAGAATCCCCAAATGCTGGATGCGAAGATTATGATGACGCATTACTCTGCGGAGCTGATTTTTTCGGAAGAGGCGCGCGCGAAGTTCGTTGAACCCGATCTCGACCCCATACCCACATATGGTCGTTGAGCTACGGCCGTGTGATTTGAGTCTGATTTGACGGCAGCACCGGCCCGCCGTCATTCGAAAAGGAATGAATCGAACAAAACGTGTTCTTCTGGCCTCTATGGTAAATCTCTACGAAGATATTCGCACGAAAAAACATTACAACAAATTTGAAATCGGAGGCCTGCTCTTTGCCGAGTACACTTGTCCGATAGAAACCAAATCTCTCGGCATCTGGACACACACCGATTATCTCGTGCACGTGGTCAGCGGCAAAAAGACCTGGCATACCGCAAATGGAAGTTGGCAGGCTGAAACCGGACAAACGTTGTTTTTTAAAAAGGGCGCGGCCCTCGTCGAGCAGTTTTTTGATGCGGAGTTCTGTTTGCTCTTGTTTTTTATTCCGGATGATTTCGTCCGGGACATCGTTAAGGAATTTGCTGGAGAGTTGAGCCGCAGTTCCCTTCCCGTCCACCCGCAAGAATCCGCCATTCGCGTCAACCCTGACGCGGCCCTGTCCATCTATTTTCAATCCATGCTGGCATACTTTTCCGGAGTTGAAAAGCCCTCAGAGACCTTGCTCAAGCTAAAGCTGAAGGAGTTGATCGTCAGCATTTTGGTCAGCCGGAGCAACCCTGCCCTGTCCTCCTATTTCAGGTCTTTCGCGAGCAGTGATGCGCCCGTCCTCAGTGAAATCATGGAAGCAAACTTTCGTTATAATCTTTCGCTGGAGAATTTTGCGGAATTGTGCCATCGCAGCCTCTCCTCCTTCAAACGTGATTTCGTCAAACACTATCAAGAATCACCGGGAAAGTGGTTGCAGAAGAAGCGGCTGGAACACGCAGCCATGTTGCTGCGCAGCGGAGATCTGAGCATTTCGCAAATTGTATTTGAGAGCGGTTTCAAAGATTTGTCTCATTTTTGCCGGGCATTTAAGGATAAATTTGGCGTGTCACCCACCCGGTTTCGCGCTAAATCCGTGGCAGAGAGTGAACCGGTCAAGCAATAGTTTGAACTGCACAGCAAAGCAGCCGTGTTCGCCATTTCGTACCTTGCGCCGGTTCTAACGGATAAATACACAAGGAGGCCGAACATGGCAACACCAACAAGCAGCAACTGGATGGACCTGGTTCACGAACTGGGCAAGGAATTTGAGAGAAGAGCCGCAGAGCACGATCGCGACGATACGTTTGTCAAAGAAAATTACGCCGCATTGAAAGAGCATCGCTTTTTCGCCGCAATGATTCCGGAAGAGCTGGGCGGCGGCGGCGTTTCGCACGCGGACATGTGCGAGATTCTCAGGGTATTGGCGCAATACTGCGGTTCCACTGCGCTCGCGCTTTCTATGCACCAGCATTTACTGGCCGCGAATATATGTTTTTTCAAGCAG
>SZPB01000479.1 GCA_030263535.1 Cytophagia bacterium CHB2 | reverse complement strand
CGGCAATCAGGCCGCCGAGTAGGTAGAAAGCCAGGTACCGGAAATGTCCCAGCGCGCCTTCGATGTTGCCCCCAAAAATCGCCAGCGTCAACATATTCAGAATGATGTGAGGCGTACGGTTGACATCATGCACAAACATCGCGGTCAACACACTCCACCAACTCTCTCCCTGCCATACTTTTTCCGGCACAGCGCCGTATTTCAACACAAGATTAGTCACCTCCTGCCCGGGTAATGCCATCAGATAAAAAAATACCACGAGATTGACCGCAAGCAACAGAGAGTTGACAAGCGGCAAACGGAAACTTGGATTGTAAACCCGAAGAGGAAGCAAACCGCCTCCTGCGCCCGGCGCAGCCGAATACTTTTAAAAAACTATTGCACGGTAAATTTGATTTCCCGCCGTGTGACATTGTCACAGCGATCACGCGCTTGCGCGGCGAGAATATAATTGCCTGGAGTCAAATTCGCCTTGGGACGGTAGGTGAGTAATTTCACCTCCGGATCATACTCGGCAATCACTTTGTTGCCATTCAAACGCATTTCAAGGCTGCGTTCCGACTCAAAACCTGAAACGCTATCATCCACCGTGACGATAAATTTGGGACGGCGATTGGTGATCACGCCATCCGCCGACGGAAATCTTATCTGAACCGTGGGCGCTTGATCGTCACGAATAATCGTATAATCCTGCAAGCTGAAAACTTTGGCAGAAACGGTGCGTTGCTGCACATTCAATCTATTGTCAAGGAATTGCCATTTCTTTTCTTTATCGAGATATGCCACTGCCAGTTGTTTCGGATTTGGCGTGGAATCAGGATAATTTATTTCGATGGTCGCGCCGCTGTTGAGCGGAACATCTTGCGGTTCGATGCGGTAAACGGCGCCGATCGGCCCGGCGGCGGCCGCGATAGTCACTCGGCCATGAATCGGCCAATAAACCGCAGAGGCGTTGAAATGCACGCGCATATTATGATCGTTTGCGCTTAATGTCGTGGCTTGTCGCGGCCGGATTGCGCGATTCGAAAAAACCTCGGTCCATGAAGCGCTGGCGCCGGCATTGTTCTGCGCGGCGACCTGCAGCCGCACGGAATCCGCTGCAATATCCGCAAGCGGCACAAAGCCGAGATAACGTTCCGGTTCTTGCGCAATCAGCGGCGGCGCGATACGGTGATCTCCGGCGGTAAAAACGGCTTGCGGAGGTTGCGCGAATGGTTGCGTGGAGGAGATTTCAAACCGTAAAAACTGCGGTTGAAAATTCTTGTTGACTTCAATTTTGAATGGCCCGGTTGCGACGGTCGATGAATCTATTGTCAAATAAACCGGAAAAGACGAGAAGCCGTGTTGATCGGTTGCTATCAACTTGAGCACACGCGCGCCGCCATGATGAATGAAAATATCCGGTGTGTCAGCGAGGGCGGGCGCGATTTCATCTTGTTCTTGCCAGAATGAGCCGAATTGATTTTCCGGGATTTCA
Source organism: Cytophagia bacterium CHB2 (assembly GCA_030263535.1). NCBI lineage: Bacteria > Pseudomonadati > Bacteroidota > Cytophagia > Cytophagia bacterium CHB2. Next base: position 2,434 of record SZPB01000479.1, on the reverse strand, counting down.
AAATCTTCCGGGCTTGCCAGGGGATCGAATTGGCGGAAAACCGATTCCAAGTCGCGCCATTGCCTGCCCGGGAATAAGCCTGAGGCCGTCACATGATTGATGACATGATCCGGCGCCGTTATCTTGCAAATGACCCGATTCGCTTGAATGGCTTGCAGCTTTGCGGTGATGGCAAAGCGTGTCGCGACCATCAACTTGCCTTCAATAACCCGGTCGTTGCCAAAATAATCTTGCGCCACAATGCGAAAGCGATGTTCACCTTGCGCCAGCCCCTTTCCCGATTGCGAGGTGAAAGGCGGGGCCAGCATGCCCTCCGAATCCGTTAATGCGGATACAGCAACGCTGGGTTCGCCGGCAAGCAAAGCGCCGGCGTTTTCATTTAAAAACGAATAAATGCCGAGCGTGTTGGCAGGATCACGATAGAGCCTGTGCATACGGCCCCAACCCTGCTTGTTCAACCCAAAATCCTGCGCCAATTCGATGAGTGGGTTTTCATCGAACGAGAGCCGGTCAAATTGTGATTGAAACTGCAAACTGTCATCGATGAACAATTGATAACGATACACCCCGAATTGATTGTTTACGCCCGAGACGCGATCAAAAGCGCCCACCGCAAAGCCGACTTTACCGCAGACAGAAATCGGATCAGGAATGACGAAGCGGCCATTGGCATTGAGAGGATGATAAACTTTGGGCAAGAAGTCGCCATCGATCATGGCGCCCGGTTCGAGCGGCGTCAGGGCAATCGTGCTGACGGTTGGCGCCACTTGGTCGAGCACCGGAAAATTTTTCTGCAAGGGATTGAGGGGGCGGCCCTGGCGATCGCGAATCTCAAAATGCAAATGAGGCACGCCGATGCCGGTATCGCCGGTATACGCGATTACCTCGCCCTGCTGTACCGGGAACACGCCGGGCGCAAATGTTTTGTCGATGCGATATTCACCCGCCGCTTCTTGTTCGCGCTCAGCCACGGCTTGCAACTTCTCATTGAAACGTTCGAGATGGGCATATACCGCGCTTTCGCCGGTGTCGAGCCGGACATACAGCGCGCGGCCATAGCCAAACGGTGAAACCACCATGCGTTCAATATAGCCGCTGCGGGTGGCAATCGCTTGATAGCCGGTTTGATTCCAGGTTTTAACATCAATACCCGCGTGAAAACGTCTTGGCCGCGACTCGCCGAAGGACGAGGTGAGATAACGGCTCGCGTCCGTCGGCCAGGCATACTCTTGCGCGCCCAACGGCGAGGCAATGATCAAACCGAAGCAAAGTCCAAAAATTTTTTTCATGCGTAACTTTTCTTTCCTAACATCCGGCTTAATTCCAAAGGTTCATCGGTGATGATGCCATCGACGCCAAATGAGATCATTTCGCGAAATTCTGATTTCGTGTTCGCGCCCCAAACCAGCAGATACAAACCGCGCTCCCGGACTTTGTCTACGAATCGTTGATTGACGACGTTGAGATGAACGTGCAGGCCCTGCACGCCGGTAATGCGGCTAAACGGCGCGCCGGTTCTGCCATGCAACCGCGAACCGGTTAAAATCAAACCGGTGGGAATCGCCGGGGCGAGCGTTGAAAGCTTGCGCAAAACCAGCGGGTTGAACGACGACAAAACGCATTTGTTGGCGGCGTTGAATTCATAGAGCAAATCGAGCAAGGCAGCGAGTTTGCGCTTTTGGATGTTGGACATGGCCTTGACTTCGATGTTCAAGAGCAGGCGTCCGCGCGCCATGGCCAGAACTTCGGCGAGCGTCGGAACCGGTTCACGGCGGAACTGTTCGCTGAATTTGATGCCGGCATCGAGGCGGCGAATTTTTTCGAGCGAGGTGATGCGAATATAGCCGCGCCCGTTGGTTGTCCGGCTCAAGCGCTGGTCATGAAAGACCACCCAATCGTGTGAGCCGCACAAGCGAACATCAAACTCGATGCCGTCGGCGCCGTGCGCGAGCGCAGCTTCGAAGGCGGCCAGAGTATTCTCCGGCGCATGGCTGCGTGCGCCGCGATGGGCAATATTCAACGGCCGCGTTTCACGCAAGCGTTGCAAAAATAAATTTCTCATATTTAACAAAGATAACATGAATCAGTGAAAATTCAATCAGAACTTTGGGAAGTTCAATGGCACCCTGTTGGAGCTTGGCGATATCACATGATTAACGATCTTCCAGAGCGCTGCCCTCCGCTTCTACCCCTCGCTCCTTTGTTTGGGGTTGTTTGTCTGTGCCCTTGAATTCGGCGCAACGCCGTCGCGCTAAGCTGGCGCCAAAAAGTTGTTGCAATTTTGGGGTATTTGCATTTGACTTATCATTACTGCACAAAATCAAATCAGTTCCATCATAATCTCTGCCAGGCGTTTTGCCTGCTGTTGCCGCGAGAATTCTAACGGCGGCGGCGCAACCGCCGGCAACGCGCCGACGCGAAACTCTTTATAAAA
>SZPB01000478.1 GCA_030263535.1 Cytophagia bacterium CHB2 | reverse complement strand
GCGCATTGTGGGAAGAAGTTGCCCGGTTGCGCCGCGCCAGCACACGCCTGCGCCGCGCCGCGCCCGGTCAGGCCAACCCGGACGCGCTGATCGGCCAACCCCGGCCGTTTGCTGAACGCAGCCGGGCGATCGAGCTGGAACTGCTGCGCATCATGATATTGCATTGGAACGCCATGCAATTCATTTTCAGCTTTATGCGGGTGGAGGATTTTCACGATGCGGAGGCGCGCGCCATGGCGGAGGTGTTTTATAGCCTGCTCGAACGCGACATGCCGCTGGAACCGGAGATGCTGCTGCATTATTTCAATGAGCCGCAGCAAGCCGAATTCTTATCCAAAGTGATCAATGAGGAAGCCGGGCGCATTCACAAAGAATCCATAGAGATCGACTATCGCCGCTGGAGCGCCGATTGCATGGCGCGCCTGCAACGCATAATGATCGAAGATCAACGTCTGATGCTGATGCAGCAAATCAAACAGGGCGATGCGAGCGGCCGCGATGTGACCGAGCTGATGCAGCAATTAAGTGAATATGATGAACAACTGCGGAGGATCAAACCTGAAAATTTCTTATTAGCCGCCTGAATACTCATCGCATATGATTTCACGACAACGAACAGAGCAAATAATCCAATGAAAATTTCCGAGGAAAACATGATCGAACATCAGGATGTTTTTGGTGAAGGCAAGCGGGCGGTGACAGATCATGGGGCAGGGGAATATCCGCGCAACGCCTCGCGCAACAATATGCGCCACGGCACGTTGCGGTGCATGACTTTCATCGACGGTTCGTGGTTGTATCATAATCAAGACATGCTCGTCAAAGCGCATGGTGGACCGTTCAAAATCGACTTCAATAAGATCAATATGGTGGCGCTGCGCTTTCTGCGCCAGTATTACCAGGGTATTCTGCCGTACGAACCGTTGCCGTTCGATTTGGTGCGTACGTACTATTATGCCAGCGTCCCGTTCAATGTGCATCCCGAGGATGCCCTCAAGCTGGAAGATCAACGCAAATTTTACAACATTCTCAGCGAACAGCTCGGTTTCAATCTGGTGCTGCACGAGATCGACTTTCGCGGGCATTATATGGCGATGCAAGATCGCATCACGCGTGAAGGCGACGCGAATTTCACCCCCAAAGAGCGCACCATCGACATGGCATTGGGCACGGACATGCTGTATTTTGCCGCGATTCATGCCTTCGACATCGCCATTGCCGTGCTGGGCGACGCCGACTATCAACCGGCGCTCGAACGGGTGCGCCAACTGGGTAAGCGCGTTTTGATTTTTACGATCGGGGGCTCGGCGGCATACGATTATATTTTCCCCAAGCCCAATGCGCGTTTCAGCGATTTCCCGGCGATGCGGTTTCAGGATTATCTCGAAGATCTGCGGTTGGTGCCGAAAAACGAGCGCGAGAAACCAATGTACAAATACTATTGCGCGCGCTGTGGCAAAGAGTTTGAATCGACTTACAAGGCTGCGCCCAAACAAAATATGTATTGCGACGAACATCGTATTTGGCGCAATAATTTCTCCAATGGCGCCGATGAAAACGGCCGCGCAGGAACGGCGCCGGCGTCAAATACCGACGCACCGCCGGAGCAAGCGCCTTCCATGGAAGAAATCGCGAGAGAATCTTTAATCGCGACCGGCCTGGATGCGGAGAAGGAATAATCCAGACGATGGGCATGCCCGATTAGGGCTTGCGAAAGTGCAGGCAATAATGGTGGAAGGTATTGCTGACCCAGGCATAGCGATACCCGAACGGCGCGAGCTTTTGATCGTCTTGACACCAAAACTGTTCATGGCAAAGCTGCAACTCATCACTGAGTTGCAGCGCCAAATCCCAGGCGAGCGGATAAATCACTCCGCGTTTCTTGACGTTCTTGACGATAATCGTGAAGTAACCGCCCGGCGCCAGCCTGGTCGCGACAAATCTGTAAATCTTCACTAAGTTGTCAAGGAAGGAACGATAATCCGTGACATTGCCAAGGTCGCGCGCGTCGTCAGAGTAGAATTGCAGCAGGCCGGCGTCCTTGCGTTTTTGCTGGGTTTCAGCGCCTTTCATGCGCAGCATATCCCAATACGGCGGACTGGTAATGATGTAATCGAAGGCAGGCGGAAACTCGGTGTAGTTTGTTGCCTCAGCAGCATCGCCGCACACAAGTTTCCAATGCGAAGATTCCAGCAGATTCGGCAGAGAGGGCAAATATCTTGTGATGCGCTCACGAGCAATGCGATGAAACTGCGGATTCAACTCGATGCCATACGCTTCGCGCTGACGCGCTAAAGCCGCCAGCAGTGTGCTGCCGGTGCCGGCCATCGGGTCGAAGATGCGATCGCCCGGTTGCGAAAAATCATTCAAGAAAATCTCAACCAGCGTCTCCGGAAATTTGGCAGGGTGGAGGAGAACCCCTTTTTCGCGCGGCGGCGGTTTGACAATCAGCCAGGCCGAGCGCGGAGATTCAGGCGTTTTCAGCGCCGAAGCGCGTTTTGGCTGCTGTTGCCGTTTTGTGATCGGCCTTGGCTCCCAAAGATCTGGAGTGGGGGATGATTCTTCACGGCGGAAATTCAAGCAATAAACCGCATTCTGTCGCGTGTACCAAACGCCCTCCTGTGGCGCGGTTTGCGCGGCAGGCGACGTTACATCATTTTCACATCCGATTTTTTCATCTTTTAGAGTTAGAATTTGGCCAATGGTTCGGGCAAATTGCCAGGCAATTGGCACAAGTTGGCCGTGATCATCGCGGTTGCGCACGAAAACAGTGGCGTAAGCATTGATTTTGAGATGACGCGCAATTTGCCGAAAGCGTGCTTGCCAAAGGGCAATGTCGTTCAAATAAGTGGACGGCGCGGTAAACGCTTCACTCAAATCAAACAAGCAATAATCCAACTCCAGGAAAGGCGCATTCTCATCAAAATTATCGAATAGAATTGGCTGCCGTCCCAGCGCAGCAACGAGGGGTTGCAAGAACGCGGCGTTTTCTTGCAGCAAGCCAATGCGCGCAGGTTGATCCGGGGCAACGATTTTTTTTGTAAAAAATTCAATGAAGCTGGCCGTGACGCCGATGGTGCGCTCCCCCGGGGCGAACACAAACCAACTTTTTTGAAAAGTCAGCCAGCGCTGGCTGTCGAGATCGTTCAAGCGATTCTTGGGATCGACGCCGGAAGAGGCCTCGGAGGCAGGCTGACCTCGAGATGGTTTCGTGCGCATGAAAAATACTGTAAAGTTAATGAGGACTGAACACATCGGTTTGAAACCATAATAGCAACAAAATTCAGTTGAAGCAAGCGTGAGCGTTCAACAAAATCGGCGGGGTGGCAATGCGCGCAGAAGAAATCATTTGTCTGGCAATTTTGCCGGAGGATGTTGCGGCGGGTATTCAGTATGCCAGTCAATCGTTGCGCTATACGTTCGATCGCATGAATTACGGCGAGGACATGGGACGGCGTTTCAACAAGATTGCCTGCGGCAAAGCGTGCGAAGCGACGCTGACGCGCTATCTGCGCCAGCACGCGATTCCGCATCTCAGCCGCGAGGGCGCAACCCCGCATACGCAACCGGATCGCTTTGATTTGCGCATCTTAAATGAAGTGGTCGATCTCAAAACGTTTCATGTGCCCGATGGCGCAGCCCGGCCGGACAGACTTCTGGCATGCCTCGCGCTGGTGCCGTGCCGGCACAGCCATGATCAATGGCATAGACGCCGTGATTATCAGCGCTATTTGTTCGGTTTTTATACGAGCCGGTTACACGACCGCCTGCCCCGGTCAAAAGGCAAAAACAAATTACAGCCGTTTTCGGTTGGCGAGGTTGAACTTTCAGAGACGCCCGCAGTGCTTTTCTTGACTGCCGCTCCGGCGATTGCCGCGTGTGAGCAAGCGTTTCGTAAAATTTCGGCTAAAACGAGGTGTGTGCAATACCCGCGCGGCACGCGCAT
>SZPB01000477.1 GCA_030263535.1 Cytophagia bacterium CHB2 | reverse complement strand
GGACAAGGCCAACGGCATCGCCGACACCACCATCCGCGCCGCCCAGCTCTCCCCGGTGTACAAGTTCGTGAAGCAATGGGGCATCGCCCTGCCGCTGCACCCGGAGTTCCGCACGCTGCCCAACCTGTTCTACGTGCCGCCCATGCTGCCCGCCATGGCCAGTGTGGACGCCGACGGCGTGTACGACAGCACCACCAAGAGCCTCTGGGGCGGGGTGGAGACCGCGCGCCTGCCCATGAAGTACCTCGCCAGCCTGTTCACCGCCGGCGATGAGGAGAAGGTGCGCAACGTGCTGCGCAAGCTGCTGGCCGTGAAGATCCACCGCCGCGACGCCACCGTGGGCGATCTGCCGAAGGAGGAAGTGGAGGAGGCCCTGAACATCGGGCGCACCAACGCGGCCGAGGCCGATGCCATCTTCCGCCTCACCAGCCTGGCCACCTTCAACGAGCGCTTCGTGATCCCGCCCGCGCACCGCGAGGAGAGCATCGAGATGATGGAGGCCACCGCCGACACCAAGGGTGAGACCGGCTTCGGCTTCAAGATGCGCCCCGCACGCGGCCTCTGACCGATGAACCACCTGGCCAAATACCGCCCGTTCACGCCCCTGGTGTCCTACCCCGATGCCGGGCTGCCCGCCGCCGTGGAGCGCTGCACCGCCATGCTGGGCCTGCACTGCCCGGAGGCCGCGGCGACCCTCGCCCCCTTCGCACAATGGCTCGCGGCAACCCCCCTGCACGACCAGGAGGAGGTGTACGCGCGCACCTTCCACATCCAGGCCATCTGCTACCTGGACCTGGGCTTCGTGCTCTTCGGTGAGGACTACAAGCGCGGCGAGTTCCTGGTGAACATGAAGCGCGAGCAGGCCCTGGCCGGCAACCACTGCGGCGACGAGCTGCCGGACAACCTGGCCAACGTGCTGAACCTGCTGCAAAACTACCGTTCCGCGTTCCTGCACCTGGCGCAATATCATCTCTCCCGCCGTGAGAATGACGAGGTCGTAAGAACGCTCGATCGCATGGGACAAGTCATGCCGGAGTATGTCATTCCGACGAGTGATTTTCGCATCAACGAGGCGATTGGCTTGATGTATGCGCAGGCCGGGCGCCCGGAAGAGCTGACCAAGCGCTATCGCAACATGATTGAAAATGAGTACGGCCGGCTGACCGCCGTGAATGATAAACTGTCGTTTGCCGATTATTTGAACTATCGCGGGCAACGGGCGCTGGCCGAATCCCTGGCGCAGGAGGTGATCAAGCAAAATCCGGCGCAGCGTGAAGGGTATCAGTGGTTAGCGCGCCTTTACAGTATGACCGGCGAGCGCGATAAAGCGGTGACGGCTTTGGAACAATTGTTGGCGCGCTTTCCGGATGATCAAGCGGCGCGCACGCAGTTGGAACAGTTGCGCGGCACGGCGCCCGCGCCGGTTGATACCAGCCATTCCTCGAATTAAACGCGAGGCTGAACCGCCGTGCCTGTTGAAAAAAAATGGCCGTTGGTGTCGATTATCATTCCGCATTGGCGCGGCGCGGAAATATTGCAAAGATGCTTGCAAAGCTTGCAAGCCACGGATTACCGCCCCTTTGAGATTTTGCTCATTGACAATGCCGGCGATGACGGCAGCGTTGCGAGAGTGTTGCCTCATTTCCCCGAAGTAAGAGTTGTGGCGAGCGCAAAGAATCTCGGTTATGCCGGCGGCTGCAATCTCGGATTGCGTGCAAGCCGGGGCAAGTATGCCGCGCTGCTCAATAATGACGCGGTGGTTACACCCGGCTGGCTTGCGCCGCTGGTGGCTGCGATGGAGCGTGATGAAAGCGTCGCTGCTTGCCAGCCGAAAATTCTCGCTCTCGATGCACCGGATCAGTTTGATTATGCCGGGGCGGCCGGCGGTTTTATGGATTGGCTCGGCTATCCGTTTTGCCGCGGCAGAATTTTTTTTACGCTCGAACACGATCGCGGCCAGTACGACGATGAAGTCGATATTTTTTGGGCGAGCGGCGCGTGCTGCTTGCTGCGGCAGGCGGCGCTGACGGAAACCGGCGAGTTGGATGAACATTTCTTCGCGCACATGGAAGAAATCGATCTCAACTGGCGCTTGCATTGGGCAGGTTATCGCGTGCGCGCCGTGCCGGGCGCCGTGGTTTATCATCAAGCCGGTTCGACGCTGCAAGCGGAATCCCCGCGCAAGGTTTATCTGAATCATCGCAACGGCCTGATTCTGCTGCTCAAGAATATGCCGGCGGCGCAATTATTCAAAGTTTTGCCGCTGCGTTTGTTGTTGGATGTGCTCGCGGCGCTGCGCATGTTGCTCCGTTTGCAATGGAGGCAGGCGGTGAAGGTTTTTGCAGCGTACGGTTATCTTATCACACATGCCGCGCAGATTAAGCGACAGCGCCGGCAAGGCTATGACAGCCGTAAAATTGCGCCTGCGGCAATGCTAAGCAAATTTTATTCGCGCAGCATTGTGTGGGATTATTTCGCAGGCGGCAAGAAACGGTTTTCTGACTTGCCCAGCTAGTGGGCTGTTACCTTAATTTTGTAGGAGTGCCCCTCGAAATGTCTCAGGCGAATCTTGTGAAATACTCGGCATAATGCCTGCAACTTCACAAGTTCCCTCCTGGATGACATACCGAGTGGGATATACTTTTCAAGGTAACAGCGCACGAGAATGATCATGCGAAGCCGCGTTGTGGCGAGTCTGAACGAAGCCTTTCTGCAACGATAACGGCTTTCGTTCCAAGAACACCTCTAACACCAATACCGTTCACTTAGTAGCCCTGCCCCGTGTGGGGCACTGCAGGAAGATTGAAATTATTTGCGTTAGCATCGACCCGCAAGGGGCCGGGACTACGAACGAAATGTTAAGTGAGCGGTATTGCCTCTAACACCTCTGCGCAAGTGGTGTGATCTTCCTGTACACTTGAACACGAACGCAAAAGAGATAACCGTTGTCTGATTTCGAGCATTGCGCCTGTCCGGTTTGCGCCGAAGACGCCGGTGAGTTATACATGCGTGTCGCGGATCGCTTCGCGTTGGCCGAGGGTCCGTCGTATGATCTGCAGCGCTGTCGCGTGTGCGGCATGATTTACTTGAATCCCCGTCCCGACGAAGCCATGAGCGGCCGTTATTATCAACACGAAGCTTATTTGCCTTTCGCCAGCCTTGCCGCCCGGCCAACCGCGACGCAAAAGCTTTACGATTATCTCCGCCAAATCAATCTCAGATGGAAACGCCGGTTGCTTTCGCGATTCTGTGCTCGCGGCGCCCTGCTCGACGTGGGCTGTGGCACCGGCGAGTTTCTCGCGTTCATGCGCGCTTCCGGTTGGCAAGTGCGAGGATTGGAACGCGACTCGGCTGCCGCGGATTGGGGCCGGCGCAACTTTCAGCTCGACATCGCAACCGGCAGTGTGCAGGATTTGAAGGCAGGATCGCCTTCCGACGTGATCACGCTTTGGCATGTGCTGGAACATCTTTATTCACCCAAAGCCGCGCTGTTGCATTTGCGCGATCAATTGACCGAGGACGGCCAGCTTATCATCGCCGCGCCTCATATTGAAAGCTTCGATGCCAGAGTTTATGGCAGCGATTGGATCGCGCTCGATGTGCCGCGCCATGTGAATCATTTCACGCTGCCAGCCTTGCAGCGGCTGGCGGAAACGTGCGGCTTTCACTTGCTCGCTTGCCGGCAATTGCCGCTCGACGCTTTTTTTAATGCCATGATGAGTGAACAATTGCAGGCACAAGCAAGAAAGTCACGTTCATGGTTTTTGCCGCTGCGTTTCGCGCGCGCGGGGGCAGTTGCTGCTGCTTCGTTGATCGCCGGCAGCCGGTTTTTCCCCGGCCGCTTCCGGGGCGCAACGCTGGTGGGGGTGTTGCAGAAAACACGCTGAGTTCTGCCGGATTTGACCGGGCGTAAAAATAAATCGTTGTTTACACCGATTCATTCGATTAT
>SZPB01000476.1 GCA_030263535.1 Cytophagia bacterium CHB2 | reverse complement strand
GGGTAGAACACGGCGTAATAAAAAATCGTCTTGCGATAGGCCTCGAGATAGTCGAGGTTCTTTTCGTCAAATTGTTTGAAGTTTTTGGCTTCGCGATTGAAAAGCTGCACCACCGTCATGCCGGTGATGTTCTCCTGCAGGAAGGCATTGATCTTCGCAATGCGCACGCGAATATCGCGTTCAGCGGCGCGCACTTTTTTCTTGAATATGGCGGTCGCGGCATACAGCAGCGGCACGGTGCTCAAGGTGACGAGCGTGAGCTGCCAGTCGAGCTTGAACAATGCGATGATGATGCCGGTGAGCATGAACACGTCGCCGAACACGGAAACAAGTCCCGAGGTAAACAGGTCGTTGAGCGATTCGACGTCGTTGGTGACGCGCGTCATCAAGCGTCCGACGGGATTGCGATTGAAGAAAGCCAGCGGCAGGCGCTGTAAATGCGAGAAAATCTGCATGCGCAAATCGTACATGATGCGCTGGCCGATGCGTTCCATCATCACCATGCGGTAATAGTTGATCGCCAGGCCGAGCAGCAGCATGCCGAGATAAGCCAGGCAGATCAATGTCAAACCTCGCACATCTTTGTTGGTGATGTGCTGATCGATCGCGATCTTGGACAAGATCGGCCCGAGCACGGCCAGGCCGCTGCTGACCAAAAGCAACACCACGGCCAGCGCCATGCGGCCGCGTATCGGCCGGACATATTTCAACAAACGGCGCATCAAGGCGCCGTCATACGTCGTGGTTAGTTTATCTTCTTCAAATGCGGACATGCTTGTTTTCGACTCCACCGATCCTGTTTTCCACAACTCCAGCCAATTTTATAATGTTTCCAAATCTTCTTCCCATTGCTGCAAACGGCTCAGCTCCGCATAGATTCCGTCTTTTTCGATCAACAAATCGTGCGTGCCCTTTTCGACGATCTCGCCGTCTTTCAACACAATGATGAGATCGGCGTCGCGCACAGTGGAGACGCGATGCGAAATGATGATGCTGGTGCGCTCGCGCATGACCCCGCGCAACCCGCGCAGGATTTCATCTTCGGTGTAGGTGTCCACCGAAGACAGCGCATCGTCGAGAATCAGAATGCTGGGCTGGCGGATGATGGCGCGCGCAATGGCCACACGCTGTTTCTGGCCGCCGGAGAGATTGATGCCGCGTTCGCCCAACAACGTCTCGAAGCGGTCGGGGAATGAATCGATTTCCTCGCGCACGCGCGCAATGGTCGCGACCGAGTGCATGGATTCGCCGTTGCCGTTCTCGATGCCGAACGTGACGTTTTCACGAATCGTGTCTGAAAACAGAAATGTTTCTTGCGGCACAAAGCCGATCTCGCGGCGCAACCGGGCAAGCGGAATTTGGCGAACATCGATGCCATCGATCAGAATTTGCCCTTCGGTCGGATCGAACAGGCGCGGGATGAGATTTACCAGCGTGGATTTGCCGCTGCCGGTATGCCCTACAATAGCGAGCGTCATGCCGGCATGAATCTTGAGATTGATATGTCGCAACGCCCACGCCGATTCGTTATAACGAAAGCCGACCTGGCGAAACTCGATCTCGCCGCGCACCTTTGAGATGGCAAAATTGGTGTGCTCGCTGTCGCGAATGTCCGGCTCTTCGCTCATAATGCGGTTGATGCGCCCCATGGAGGCCGCACCTTGCTGCATGACGTTGATCACCCAACCGAGCGCAATCATCGGCCAGGTGAGCATGCCGATGTAGGCCACAAACGCGACAAACTCGCCCCAACTCAATTTGTCGTGAATCACTTCCAGGCCGCCAATCCACAACAGCAGCAAAATACCCGCGCCGGAGAGCGTGCCCATGCCGGACCACAACAAGCCCTCCACTTTTCCCAGCGCGATGTTTTGCTGCATGTAATCCTGATTGAGCTTGCTGAATTGCTCAATCTCGTAATCCTCGCGCAAATACGATTTGATCACGCGAATGCCGGAAAGATTCTCCTGCGCGCGCGCCGTGATTTTGGAAAATTGTTCCTGAATTTTGGTGTAGGCCGCGTGGATCTTATCCATCGTAAATTTGACGATCACCACCATCAGCGGCAGAATCAGCATGGCCAGCAGCGTCAGTTTCCAACTCATCAACATCATCAAAATAAACGCGCCGACGCCGACGACAATCGTGTTGGAGGCGTACATGATGCCCGGCCCGAGCACGGCGCGCACGCTGTTCAAATCGTTAGTGGCACGCGCCATCAAATCGCCGGTGGGGTGGCGGTTGAAAAATGCACGCGACATGCGTTGCAAATGGCGCAGATAATCGTTGCGCAAATCGTATTCAACGAAGCGCGACACCACGATGATGGTTTGGCGCATCCAGTAACGAAAGAAGCCTTCGCTTGCCGATACCAGCAAGATCAATCCGGCGGACAGCAGCAAACGCTGCGAGGTCAAATCCGTGCGCAGCGTGTCGATGGCATGCTGCAAGACTTTTGGTCCGAGCAAGGCGAAAATATTTGTGACGAAGATAAAAACGCCTCCCAGGAAAATGCGGCCGCGGTATTTTTTAAGATAGGGCAGGAGGGAGGCTAACGAGCGTAGTTCGCTCAGGCCGGTCTTTTTCTTTTCGGATTTGGAGGCATCGGACATATTATTGTACGCGAATAAAATTTGGGGCGACGTATCCCAGGATGCAAGAGCGCCGCTCGATTAAGATCTCAGCAACAATAAATTTTTCTTGCCGGTGATCGGTTGCGCTTTTGAATCGTTTTCGGGGGAAAATTGGCTGTTTGTTACTTTCTTGATAAAGTCCGCTATGCGAACGAATATTTTCTCACGGTCAAAATCGACGGTGAGAACGTGATAGGAATCCTCGACGATCATTTTCTCGCGAGGTTGCGACTGCACCTTTTCGAATAAATAGTCAAGCGCCTTGAGGGGAACCGTATGATCCTGGCGTGAATGAACTGCCAGCAGCGGTATTTTGATTTTGTTTAATTCGGCGCGCACCCGGCGCTGTAAACGCAACAGGGACTTGGCTGCGGCAATGGGATAATGATGGTAGCCATCCAGCAAAGCTTTGCCCTGCGGATCGTGAACATCCGGGCCGCGTGGCTTGCGGCGAATATAGTTGAAGGGCGCTAAAATGCTTATGCTGATCTTCGCCCAGCGCCGCAGTTTCAGCGCCGGCGCTAATGCGACGACGCCCGCAAACGTGTGGTTCGCCGCGAGATGCAGTGCCAGCAAGCCGCCCATGGAAAGGCCGATCACAATTTGCTTCTGTGTACTGCTGCGCAGGCTTTGAAACGATTGTTCCGCCGTGGCCAGCCAATCCTTGTGGGAGACGCGCAATAAATCTTGCGGGGTCGTGGCATGGCCCGGCAGGCGCGGCGTTTGCACAATGTAGCCTTGCGTTGTGAGAAAAGCGGCAAGCCCGGCCATTTCTTGGGGGCTGCTCGTAAAGCCGTGAAGGAGCAGGCATCCGGTTTCATGAGGGCTGGTCATCGCAAACAATATATCATACGCTCACCCAAAAGTCAACTCTCGCCATTGTGGCGCGCGCCTGCACGCGGCGGCAAAAATTTCTTCCCAAAAACAAAACGCCCACTTTTGCTGGTGCGAAAGTGGGCGTGTGAGTAACGCAAAAATTTATGTGAAGCTTAAGGCGCAGCAGCCAGCGGCGCACTCACGGCTTTGAAGGCGTTGAGAATTCCGCCGGTAACCATCTTGCCTTGCAGGCCCGATTTGACATCCACGGATGCCATCAACCGGTTTTTGAGTTGAATGTTGGTGAGCGCGGGAAATTGCGCCAGCGTCAGCGCCGCAATGCCGGCAACATGCGGCGTTGCCATCGAGGTGCCGGAGAGTGACTGATAACCATTGTTGGGCGTCGTGCTCAAAATATTTTTTCCCGGGGCTGCCAGATCAACCGTGGTTGCGCCGTAGTTGGAGCCGGGCACAGGCAGAACCTCGCCGAGGCAGCCGCCGCATATGCCGCCGCCACCGCCGGAACCAAACACC
>SZPB01000475.1 GCA_030263535.1 Cytophagia bacterium CHB2 | reverse complement strand
AAACGCCGTCTGACTGATCCTCAGAGGTGTTAAAACCATCAGAAGCCGTGACACGAATGATTGCCGTATTGCTTGGGATCAATTCTTCCACATGCAATTCGACCTCCGTCGTATCGGTGAACTTGACCAATCCCACACCTTGCCAGCGCTGACCATTATCCGGGCTGTATTGCACCAGATAGCTGAGTTGATCGCCATCCACATCCTTGCCTTCCCATTTTATTGTATAAGTGCCTTTCTCAAAAACCTCGCCGCCATTTGGACTCAACACCTTGATAGCCGGCGGATTCGGGCTGGCCTTTGTTTCATGAATCTGCCCGGTAAGGTCTTTGATCTGGATTGTTTTCATCGTTTCCGGATATGGCACAAGCACCCGGAACATCGTGCTGGTGGTGCTGGCATGATCCGTGTTGAAAGATTTTCGCAGGATAAGATTGTTCTTTTCATCAAAGATCTCGATGGCATATGGCCCGGGTTTCGATTTCAAGACTTGTGATTTAGGCAATGGCTTTCGCATAATCGGCAACAGATTCACGGCGCCTTTTTCGTCGATAACACCGCCAATCATCAGTGCCTCAATACGTTCTACTGGACTGCGGTTTACAACTTGCATGGTTTGCGCCGATACCTCTGTCGAAGCGAGTTGCAGCGAATCAATGAAGGCTTGAGATGGCGAAAGTCTTCTGTAGCGTATAGCGTTGAAAATCCTGTCAGAAGTGCGCTCTGAAATCCAGTTACTGAATCCTGTCACCAGTTGACCCAAAAATGCAGTGCTTTGCCCATACGACATGAAATCATGGACAGCCTGGGTCTCCGGAAGCTGACAGTTGGGGGTGCGTTGGGGAAAATTCGCTGTTGGACAGGGATCTACCACAACAAGCTGCCATTGCCCGGCATCTGCAGGCCCTGGCGGCAAGACTTGCTGCAAAATGGCGCCAAAATTTGTTATTCCCGGCCCAATTAGGCCGTGTGAGTAGGGCCACGGCTCCCAGTCGCCACCAACTGCCTCGCCATGGGCGTTGCTGGCATGGATAAGCCCCATGGTGTGCGCCACTTCTTGGGCGGCAATATCCCCCACTAATGTTGTGATGGCGGTTCCGCCAATTCTGTCGTCATCATCATCAGGGTCGCCGACGTAGGCCATGCCACCGCAGTTGGATAACCTAGTCGCAACGCCAAGGACTGTTGTCCAATAAGGCCCCGACTCCGGAAAGTGTCTGGGTGCATCATCGCCGCCGAACTCATACCAGATGTCAAAGAGAAGTGATTCGCAATCATCTGCAAATAGATAGGGCCCGCCCCAACCCCAATTTCTCCACTGCAATACGCGGACTTCGCTTACCGGAAAGGCTCTTTTTAGATATTCGATTATATTTGTTCGTACTGTTGCCGTATCAGGTGCCGGGCCGGTCTCGCGGCTACGAACACGTATGACATTGAGGCCTAGCCAGGCCGGACTACCAAGACCAAAGAATTGTACGATACTAAGATTTTCAGGCGAGTCCCACAGACGTAATTGCATAAATCGTACATCGAACAACTCCGCACCAGGAATGACGAAATTGAGGGTTTGATTGGCATTGGCGCGTTGTTGAACCTGCAATTGATACCGCGCCGAGTCGACACCTGGATCGGCATTGACGAAGATAGCCGTATTGCCGGCATTGGGCGCTATGCTTTTACTAACCTGCCGGCCATCTTCGTATTCGATATCGTAGATAAGCTGTGCCGTGTAATTGCTGCGCGTTCCGCCCTGCGCCAGTAAATAATAGCGCACGGCCAACTCTTTGCCTGGTATGATTTTCTGGGAAAGGGAGCCAAATCCGTAGCTGATAGGATCAATCAAACGCCATTGGACTGCCTGATTAAACTCCACCCCGGTTACAAATACCCTTGGCAAGGGCGGCGGCGGATTCACAAAGAAATTTGAGCGCACTTCGGCGGCATGATTGCCGGCAGCGTCTCTAGCGCGGGCAGTAATTTGATATTCACCCTCTCGGCCCACCTGCAGCGATGGGCTTGACGATTCCACAAAAGTTGCCGGACAAGAGCCGCTTCCATGGAGGCCCCCGCAGATATTGCCGCCGGTAAAGTCCCATACAATTGTGCCTGTTGGCACGTGGCGTAGTTGCATGTCGACCGTTTGCAACTGCACGTTGTCTGTAGCGCGAATGGTGACAGTGACCTGTTCTGTCGTGATGGTTGCGCCGTTGGCCGGTGTTCGGATCGATACCACTGGTGGAGTCGTGTCGAGGGGAGGATCCAAAACACCTTCAAAAGTGAGTTCATCAAACAAGAGCCAGTTTACGTAGTCTCGTGCTGGGTGATTATGCCATCCGCCGATAACGACGCGAGAAATATTTTCGCTTTGGCTTTCAATACGTAGAAAGGAGTCCCAAGTAGACGAGCTTGTAAAGGATACAATTCGTTCCCCAACCAGTCGATTCTCGGAAGTAAAAGCAGATAAGCTCACGATAAATTGTAATGACAGTCCAGCTTGTGCGTGTCCATTAACCGCAATTGAAACCACTCTTTGTGGTGTAGTGAATTCTATTTCTAAATTCTGGCGATCAAAATCGCCTGGTGGTGCAGGATGAGTCGTGACGACATTTGGTGCTGAGCGGGCATCATCGCATTCGTTGTTGCTACTTGAATTAAAAGCACAGCGGATGATACGCAAGCCATTGGGGAATCGTACCCCATGACTGAACAAGAATTCGTTGGTCAGGTTTGTGCCGTCTGGGATTGGATTGCCGTCGGGGTATCTGTCAAAATTAATGATGTTCTGAGCGCCGGCATCTTCAATTGCCAGCCAGCATGCCATCAGAAAGACGGAAAATGAAATAAAGCGATGCATGACAATTCTCCCGAAATAAAAATCTGTCCTTAACGCAATAAGAGAACGGTTAATTTTCTTGTCCCTTCATCCGCGACGATGGAATTCTGGCTCCTGGTTCTTCGCGATTGCGATTTGTTTCTCGTGCTGTCAATGATGCCCAAATTTTTGTCATTTATCGGCGTGGTAGAAAAAAAGATCTTTTTCAGAGGGAATCCATACCAAGACTATGGTATTTTTGTCATAGTGAGGGCGAATATAGGCAAGCTTTCGGTTCGAAGGGGGCTTACACCAACCTCTCCCTCAACGCCTTCGCCACCGCCTCGCTGCGCGAATGTACATGCAGCTTGGCAAAGATATTTTTCATGTGGGTGGTGACGGTGTGCAGGCTCAGGTGCAGCGCGCCGGCGATCATTTTCGGGGACAGGCCATCGACGACGTGCTGCAGAATGTCTTTTTCGCGGGCGGTCAAACCGTACTCACCGGGCGGTGAGGCGGTTTTGGCAAAGATGTCGAGCACGCGGCGGGCGATCGGGGCGCTCATCGGCGCGCCGCCCGCGTGCGCCTCACGGATGCTTTCGATGATGCGCCCGGCCGTCGCTTTTTTGAGCACATACCCCAATGCGCCGGCGCAGATCGATTGAAAGATCTTGTCATCATCCTCGTACACGGTGAGCATGATGATCGCCGTCGCCGGCGAGATGGCCTTGACGAGCGGGACCCCCTCGATCCCGCTCATCCCGGGCAGACCGATGTCCATCAACAGCACTTGCGGCGGCGCTTCGGTTTGCAGCGCGGCGACGGCGTCTTCGCAATTGGCAAACGCCTGGG
The DNA here is from genome assembly GCA_030263535.1 of Cytophagia bacterium CHB2. NCBI lineage: Bacteria > Pseudomonadati > Bacteroidota > Cytophagia > Cytophagia bacterium CHB2. The sequence continues at coordinate 348 of SZPB01000475.1, read as the reverse complement.
AGCAGGCCATGTCGCCGGCGTTGTCGATCACCTCCGACAACACGCGGCGATAATCGTCATTGTCTTCCACCACCCAGACGTCGATGCGATCTTGTATGAGATTCGTTGGCATCTCTTTTTGCCTTTATGACAAAAAAATGGAGGGCAGAAAGATGTGTTGGTTTATTGTCCTCCCCCATTTTTCCGTCATTAATCCAGGCCGCTATCCAAAAGATCGAACACGGAGAAAACCGAGTCAACAGAGATTTCAAAGCTAAGGAACGCCATTTAAGCCATAAGGCCCTTAAAATCAGAATAAAATTCTGAAAGTTTTATGGCAAAATAATTCAAGGGCAAAATGATTTGAAA
>SZPB01000474.1 GCA_030263535.1 Cytophagia bacterium CHB2 | reverse complement strand
TGGGCGGCTGTTGAAGCCATGAAATTCGCGGTTGCAACAATGCCCCACAAGGGGGCAGGGCTACGAATCCTGTACACGCATTTAAAAAACGCTGTAAACTCGGGTTAGCCGGCCTTACTGCAACACCGTCCATTTCTTCACAATCATCCGGCTGCGCCACTGCGCTTGCATGAAATAAACCCCGGCTGTGAGCGAAGACGAGGCCAGCGACAGCGTGAGATTCTGCTCGCCGCCCGGCATATTAACACGCCAGAACGCAATTTGTTGCCCGAGAGTGTTGTATAGTCGAATATTGAGAGCATCGGCCGCCGGCGTACGAACATGAAACGTGAGAGCGGAGATATCTGCCAAGCGCCCCGGATTTGCGAACGAGGGTTCGAAACGAAAATCATCAGGCGGATGGCTTTGCTCTGTGATTTGCGCCGGCGCGAGCTTGTAAACAAATACACCGGTGCCGAGGGTGGCAAGATAGGCTATTTCCGGGCGCGGCGGCGGATCACGCGCGAGAAACGGATCCGCTATTATGCTCGTCACGCCTTTGCGCGAGCCGGCCGGAAACGGCTCTGTCCAACTTTCGCCGCCATTTCGCGTTTCGAATAGTTGAAAGACATCGTTTCCGATGAGAGAACCGCCCACGAACACGAGACCGGAAGAACCGCGGTTAATCAGAACCGAGGTGAACTCTCCGCGCGGATCAGTGAGGTTGGCTACTTCCCAGGTTTTGCCGGCGTCTTGGGTTTTGATCACGGTATGGCTCAACACGGCATAAACGATATTCGTATCTGCCGGATCAACTGCCAGCGCGCGGCACTCTTGTCTCAATATGAGATTTGTGGGGCTGCGATCTTCCCATGTTGTTCCGGAATCGCGCGAGCGCAGAATCAAAGTTGATTGTATTTCCAATCCGTCACTTAATGCGCCCCCGGCCCAGATTTCTTCTTCTGTCATGCGAATCTGCGAACGGTTGTAGGCAGCCAGCGCGCGAACGTTGGCATACTGTTTTTCCCAAACCAGTTGCCAGCTCTTACCGCGATCCAGCGAGCGATAGATTGAACCCGGCCCGGCAGCGAACGCCGTAACAAATTCCGGCCCGATCGATTGGCATACCGCCGTTCCCGCGAGTGCATCGATTCTCCGTACAGCAGAACGATCGATCCCGCTGTCTGCGATGACCCATGCGCCTTTTTTTTCGCAGGTGTCTGGGTATTGTTGGTAGAAATAAATCAGCGCAGAATCGCCGGGTGCTGGCTCTGGTTTTGCGCCAACCAATACCCCCTTCCAGCACACAAAGGGACAAACGGTATGAAACGCAAAAATCGAGGTTAACTTTTTTGCCGGCGCGCCGAGATGAATCCATTCCGGATCAGAAAGATTTCTCCGGTAAACGCCGCTGTCCTCGGTGGCAACGTACAGCGCGCCGAAGAATTCATTTATCGCTGTGACAGATTTCCCCTCCAGGCCAAATGGCTCGAGTTGTTGGGCGTGGGCGGCGCTGGTTGCCAGCAAAACGTAAATCAGCAGAAAGCAGGTTTTCATAAATTCGATTATAAAAGTTTTTTGGATGCCAGCCACCGCCTGGCCGTTACTCTCCAAGCTTTGATGGTTCGTATCAAAACAAATGCTAGGGCCAAGCCGCAGCAGATCATCCGTGGTTAGCGCAACAGCGTCAGCTTTCTCATCTGACTCACATTACCGACCTGCAGCCGGCAAAAATAAACGCTGGAGGCTGTGTCTTTGCCGGAGTCATTTTTCCCGTCCCATCTCACCAAATAATTGCCTGCCGGCAATGTCTGATCGATCAGCTCGCGTACCAATTCACCGCGCAGATTGTAAATCGCCAATTTTGCCGGGGCATGGGCAAATGCCGGTGAAATCTCAAAACGGATGAGAGTGTTCGCATTGAACGGATTGGGATAATTCTGGTGCAGCAATAAACTCTTGGGCAGATCGCTCGCCAATTGCGGCTCTTTCACACTGGTCGCGATTTGCGGACCCGCGCTGCGGCGCTTGCCTTCAGCATCAGCGAGATAAACATTCACCCACGCAGGACGAAAGGAGGGAGGGTGCTGATAAAGCTGCTGCCATTCCTCATCCGTCAAGCGCTTGAAATTCATCGTCACGTGTTCATAATAACTCATCACCGGCCCGATGAACGCCGTGGCTTTGCCCTCGTAATTTTCGGCAATGAAAACGCCGAGATCGAGCGGCCCGGTGCCGGCGTGCATGACTTTGCCGATGAGGGCGCCGCTTTCGTCCGTGGGCTGCGTGTGAACGTCTGCCACCACCAAATCTTTTTCGATGCTTTGTTCCGCGCCGCGATAATAGAGATACGCGTACCACCCGTCAAGCTGTTCGCCGCAGATGGGGGTGCTGTACATCATGCGCCGGAGAAACCGTATTTCTGCGGAATCCGGTTCCTCGTGGTGAAGCTGCTTGCCGGCAATCGCAGCCAGCGTGTCCATCACCCCGGCCATGTGAGAAAAATAGCGCGTGATGCTTGCCTTGAGCCATTCCTCGCCGAATGCTACGGTATTGAATTTCGCCTCCGCTTGTTCGGCATAACTTTGCAGCGTGCGATAAAATTCCGGAAACGGTTCGACGAAGCTGTATGGAAATAAGCAAGTCGTGCCGGAAGTATAAGATTGCTTGGCATAAAGCAGATTATCGTGGCGCAACTGTGCCCACGAAGCGAGTTGGGTATTCATCTTCTGCTGCCAAAATGCGCCGGTTTGCATGAATGCGGGAAAAACGGTTAGATCATCGGCAGGATTGAGGCGGCGAATGGCTTGCAGCCAAACGTTGTACAATGCGCTTTTCCAAAATTCTTCGTCATATGAATCGACGAGATAACGCAACGCTGACAGATTTGAGGCGTAGGGATAACGCTGCAACTCGTCTTTAAGGAGAATGCTCGCCGCGTCATTGCCCAGCGCAAACAGAACGTCGAGACTCGAGGGCAGCATGCGCAGCACTTTGCGATCTTGATATAAAATGCGATCGTACACCACGTTGCCCATGACGTAGGAGTCGATCACAAAACGCTGGCCGAGCAGCAGAAATGCCGAAGGCGGCGCAATTTGTTCGGGATTGTTGGGATCGGAAATCAGGATTTGCGAGTTGATGCGCTGAAGGGCGTAGGATTTTTCCGCGAGCGCAGATTGCAACGCCTGCAATCGACTGGAATCGAGCAACTCGCTTGCGTCTGCCAGGCTGATTTCATTCGCCAAAAGCTGCAAATGATCAACGGTGATATTGTCACTCTCGCCCACGAGAAAGCGAATGATGCCATCCATTTCCTGCCACAGAGTGAGACTGCCGCTGTTCTGCACCGCCTCCCAGAGCAAGTAGGCCGCGATCGTTTGCCGCTGAATGTCCGCCGCGCTCGGTTCCGAGCCGTCTTGCACTTTCGGTGGGGAAAGCATCAATTCCGTGCGGCCCAGCCAGATCATAGCCTTGAAATAATTGCGCAGATCTGCTTGATTGGTGTAATGCCCGCGCGGACGGAATTGACTGAAGCCGATCAGCCGTTGCGTCTCACTGAACAAAGAGAAATAAGCGGGCTGCTCAGCGGCAATCAGGTTCAGCAATTCTGCAACAGTCGAGGTATTCTCACTGCGTTGCGGCGCGAGTTGATTGCCGAGCAGGCGCAAGGCAACAGTCAGATAAACATCAACGTCATTCAACATCGGCTGCATTGCCGGCAAGTTGAGGTAACGCGTTGCCAAATTCGGCCATTCGTTACGCAGCTTGAGCAACAACTCTTGCAAGCGCGGAATGAGCACGCCGGTTTCCGTGTCTTGCAGAATCGCGTCATAGGAACGATGCAGCGCATGCAAAATGGCATCGGTTGAAACGAATACCGGCAAGTCATGTTTGTAGATTTCAAGAAAGGCATGGCCAAAGCTGTCGCGCCTCAACCGCTCGCTCACCACAAAGCCATTTTCACGCAGCAAGGCTTGTTCATCGGAGGTATCGAGTTTACTTCGAAAATTCGGCGTGGGATGCAGGCCGCGCAGTTGCTCGTGAGTCAAATCGCGGTGGCTGGCGAGGAAATTGGTGTAGGCCTGCAAGTCGAAGCTGCCGCCGGCTTGTGCGTGTGTTTGCGGCGCATGCGCGCCGACCAGCAAAGTCAGGCACAACATCATCGTAACGAAATGTCGCATAATCTATCCTCCCGAGGTTTGAAAAAAACATTATATCAAGTTGCAGCGGTGTAAGCCAGTCGGACTGGTATTCACAATTCAATTCGAAATGGTATATCCGGAGGCTCCACCACGGGAGCTTTTTGGAAGCCATAGCGCATGACGGCACGCGCGAAATAGTCGCCGGGCGCGAGTTCAATGCGTGGCTGTCTCGCCGGCGAATTCGGCGCACGCCAGGTCTGGGTTTCCGTCTGGCCGTTGCGCAAGACGCCAGACTCAACCACCTGAACCCAAGCCAGTCCATCGACCGAAGAGGTGATCGTGCTGTCTGCTTGTCTGATTTCGAAAATCACAGTCGGGCCGGAGTGGCGATAGATTTGATCCTTGCCGCTAAGATTGGTGATTGCAAAGATCAGATCAAAAGATTCTCCAGTTCGAAAAGTGGCACGCGGCTGGCCGGTGGTATCGGAGATGGCAAAGGTGACTTTCATCCCGTTGTCCGGCTCCATTGGACTGAAAAGATCACACGATTTGAAGGCAAGGACAACCAGGCTGATAAGGAATGCAGCTTTCATCATTTTACCTCAACATCCATTCAAGCTGGCAGGCATTCTTTCAACTGAATCACTCTTCAGCCTGCTTCTCTATTCTTAAAGTACTTGGGGATTTGGGGATGAATCAAGTTTCTCAGAATCTATGCTAAATCAAAAGTAATGCCAATGAACAAGAAAGACGTGGTGAGTCCAGAGCCTGCGCGTGCTCTGAAAGCCAAAATCTTGATAGTTGAAAAATTTGGTTTTAGGATAACGGGGATAAGGCGGGGAAAAGGAAGGTCTCAAAGCATGTGGTCAAAGGATACCCTGCGGCGGTTTTGGCACTCAAATTTTTGAGGCCATCACCAGTTTTTTGGATCGAAAGTCTGGCGCAGGCAGCCAAATCGCTGCCTCCTGATTGCCATATGGCCGGGCACGGCCGCGCCAAAACTGATACCCGATCCAGGCGCACACTACGGCATCCAGCGCATCTTCGAGATGCTTGAGCCGCGCTTTGTTGCCATTCTTGAGCAAGATTTTTGCGGAAGGAATGAGGTTTTCGAGGCCGTCGATTTCATCAGCCAGCGCCCGGCGCAAAGCGTCAAGATTTTTGCAGAGGCGTAGCCAGCGTGTGCGTGATTTTGCTTCGGACCAGTATTGCGACAGGCGTGAGGTTTTGTAAGCCAGCCGCATGCGTAACTGCATCAATTCGATGATGGCCGGATGCGGGTAGGTTTCGATGAAAACGCGCGCTGCGCGTTTGGCGGCGCCGTGTGTGTACCATTCATACCCGGCTTTGCACAATTGCTGAAAGAGGGATTTCGAAATCGGACCCGGGCGCAATGCCGAAGGGGTGTGCGTGCCTGCGCCGCGACTCACGTACGCCGAGGTGACAGCATTGTCGCAAGGCCGCCGACCGTTGAGCGGCTTGGCCGCCAGAGGAATATCCAGCGCCACAATTTGCGGCAACTCGCCAGTGAGTTTTTTGCAGCGAGTAAGCAAAGCGTCGATGGGAGGCAGGCAGCCGCGAACGCGAGTGCGCCAATCGATTTCCGCATGCGCTTCGCTGCCAAGGAATTCGTCATAAGATCGCCCGAGCGCGATCAACTCAGGTTTGGCGTTTTTGCGGACACGCAACAGCGCTACTCCCGAGGGTTGATGCGCCGTCCACGCCGCGTCGATGCCGAGAATGTGTGCAGGCATAATTGTGATGGTCCCGTCCGGGTGGTTGTTGCTGAGATATCAAATATTAATTGAGTTTATAAGATCACATGAGAACCGCCCGGCGGTTTGAGAGCTCGGAGCCGGCCTTATTCAGAATCGAGCAACTGCCGCGCGCGGCGAAACACTCCGTCGAACATCGCCTCCGTCAACCTTCCCGTAAACGTGTTTTGCTGGCTGGGATGAAATGATGCGATCAGCGTGATCTTGTCCGTCAGCTTCACTTCCGCGCGATGCCCGAATTTCGGTTTGGGAGAATGATTGACGCCATACACTTCACCGAAAACAGAAAGCGCGGTATCAAATGCGATTTTGCCGAGCGCAATCACCACCTTCACTCTCTTCATGAGAGTGACTTCTTCAAGAATATAG
>SZPB01000473.1 GCA_030263535.1 Cytophagia bacterium CHB2 | reverse complement strand
GCTAACAACTTATTAACCTGCACGGCAACCCCATTTCCCAGCTTTCCAATAGTAGACATTTGTTTCCACGATTAGAAATTTCTGGAAAAATGTTTCTACCAATAGACATTTTTTCAAGCCCCCAAATGGCCAGTATTAGAAACTTCTCGACGGCTTTGAGTCACGGATTTGTTTCTACTATTGGACATTTTACAAAACCGCATTCGCCTTGTGTGCCGCGTATCTTTCGTGTAAATCCAAAAATGCGGCCAGAGCCGCTGGAATATCACCTTTGTATGAACTTGCCACCACCCCCCGAAAGCGCTTTTCTAACGCCGGCGGCAACTCGCCCAAGGCAATGTGAGATTTCATCAAGCCGTTGCCTTCGAGCATATCCGCCGGACTCCGCACGCTTTGCAGCCTCTTGGCCAGCACGTGGGTGTAAATTTGCGTCGTTTCCACGTCATCATGGCCCAGTAGTTCTTGCACGATGCGAATGTCGTAGCCCGCCTCCAGAAGGTGGGTTGCAAACGAATGCCGAAAGGTATGGCTGCTTGCATGTTTGTGAATACCTGCCCGGCGGATGGCATTATGCACTTCTCTCTGCACCGCCGTTTCATCCAAATGATGCCGCTGTTTGGCCCCGCTGCGCGGGTCGATCGACGGCTTCGAGGCCGGAAACACGTATTGCCATCCCCATTCCTTGTTCTTGTGGGGATATTTTCGGTCCAGCGCATACGGCATGTATACCGCGCCCAAGCCCGCTTGCAAATCCGCCTCGTGCTGCTTTTTGATCTCGAACAGATGTTTTTGCAGCGGCGCAATGACGCCTTCCGGAAGCATGGTCACGCGATCTTTCTCACCCTTGCCCTCGCGCACCGTGATCTTCTTATAGCTAAAATCGATGTCTTTGACGCGCAACCGCAGGCTTTCAATCTGGCGTAAACCGGAACCGTACATCAGCATGCCGATAAGCTGGTATTTTCCCGGCAAATGGCGCAATACCGCCCAAGCCTCCTCCGGCGTAAACACCTCGGGCATGCGTTTGGGTTTCTTGGCCCAAATCACCTCAACGTGGTCGATCTCTCTTTGCAAAACGTGGCGGTAAAGAAAGAGCAGCGCGCACAGCGCTTGATTCTGCGTTGAGGCCGCAACATTGCCGGCCACCGCCAGATGGGAAATGTATTGCCTGATCTCTGCCGCGCCCATCTCAGCAGGATGCCGTTTGTTGTGAAAAACGATGAATCGGTATGCCCAATCAACATAGGCTTTCTCAGTGCGGCGGCTGTAATGCCGGGTGCGAATCTCTGTTGCGAGCTGCTCCAGCAGCTTCGGCTTATTCTCTTGTTGCGCTTGATTTGAATGATTCATAATCGCCCCTCACATGTTGACAACTTTGGCAACAATTAACCATTGATTATTTTCCCATTAATCATTCCCACAATCCGCTCCGTCAAACCCAGTTTCAAAATGGCGCGATACGGCAGAGTCCAAACGCGCTTTTCGCTAAGCCATTTTCCGCCGGCCTGCAGCACTTGTTGCCGCAAAGCTGCTTCGTCATAGCGCAGTCGAATCGGCATGATTTTGTTCAGAGAAATCTTCGTGGTGTCCGGCTGCCAGGGCGTTTCTTCGAGAATCAATTCCACGGTTTTCAAGCGGCGTTGCCTCCCGGCATCGTAACGGTAACGCACGCACACCAGCTTGTCGCCAAATTCGCGCATGAGTTTTTTGGTGCCCGGCTGCCCGGGTTTTAGTTTTCGCCCCGTTTTCATCGCGTTTGGTCAGTAGCGATAAATGAAAATCATTTCCCCTGTGCTGGTACACCAGCGGTAAAACCGTTGATTGAAAATGGCGTAGATTGTTGAACGTTTATGTGATAAACGGTGGGGATATCGAGAGAGGGAGGCGTTGGCATAAAAACTCCTCAAAAATCTGCTGAAACTTCGGGTAAAGGTGGCATTCAGCAGCCGCCCAAAATCAATGGCGGGATATTGCAAAAATATATGATTGAAAGCAAGATTTTTTTTGCGTTTGTCAGGCGAGAAACAGGTTTGGTTTTTGGGGATAATGTTTCTGCAACGGCTTGGCCGTTGCAGGTAAAGGTTGGGCGGCTGAAGGAACAATGAATTTTGTGTCCCATCAATGCCCCACCAGGGGGCAGGACTACGACGAACTCCGGTAGTAATTTTTAGACGTTCACTTAGGCTGACCAGAGCCGCTATGCGCGCGGATCAAAAATCAGTGAAAATCTGTGTTCATCCGTGGCAAAAATTGCTCTTCAATACAACACCCGCACCTTGATCGTCACCTCTAGCTTTTTGAGATCTGCGATGATCTGCCGATCAATCAAGCGATCGACATCCGTGACCATGTAGCCAATGTCTTCCTCGGTTTTGAGGATTTGGCTCTCGATGTTCACGCCGAAGCGCGCGAATTCCTGGCTGAACGTGGAAACCACCCCCGGCACATTTTTGTGAATGTGCAGCACGCGGTGGCGCATGCCTTGCACCGGCAATTGCACCTCGGGGAAATTCACGCTGCCAATCGTCGCGCCCGTGTTCATATAAGTAATTAATTTTTCGCTGGTTTTGACCCCAATATCTTCCTGCGATTCCAGCGTGCTGCCGCCGATGTGCGGCGTGAGAATGACGTTGGGCAAGCCCTGCAATTCACTTTCAAATGCTTCCTGGTTGGATTGCGGCTCGGCCGGAAAAACATCAATGGCCGCGCCTGCCAGCCGTCCCTCGCGCAGCGCCTGCCGCAAATCGCTGAGATTGACGTTGCGCCCGCGGCTGAGATTGAGCAAGTAGCTGCCCGGTCTCATCAGCTTGAATTGCGCCGCGCCGATCATGTTGATGGTGGATTCATCCTCTGGCACATGCAGCGTCACCACCTCGGCGCGGTGCAGCAAATCCACCAGCGAATGCACGGGCTTGGCATTGCCTATCGGCAATTTCTCGGCAATGTCATAGTAAATCACCTCCATGCCCAGCGCTTCCGCGAGAATGGAAACCTGCGAGCCGATGTGGCCATAGCCGATGATGCCCAGAGTTTTGCCGCGCACTTCGAAGCAGCCCGCGCTGCTTTTGTCCCAGATTTTGTTGTGCGCCGCCAGGCTTTTGGGGAAGATGCGTCGTAGCAGCATGATGATCTCGCCGATCACCAGCTCGGCCACGCTGCGCGTGTTGCTGTAAGGCGCATTGAATACCGCCACGCCTTGCCGCCGCGCTTGCGCCAAATCCACTTGATTGGTGCCGATGCAAAAACAGCCAATTGCCCACAAGCGCCGCGCATGCTGCAAAACCCGCGGCGTAATTTGCGTTTTCGAGCGAATGCCGAGCAGATGCACGGATTCGATTTTGCGGCACAATTCCTCTTCGTCGAGAGACGAGGAAAGCGATTCGAGGTGATAAGACTCAGTTTCAAAGCGCGCCACCGCCGCCGGATGAATGTTTTCCAACAGCAAAACGCGAATCTTGTCTTTGGGGAACGAGCTTTTGGGCAGGCCTTTGAACAGGCTCTTGACGCGATGTACGGTGTTCATGTTTGATCGGTAAAAATTTTGTGTGATGACGAATTACCATTAACCATTGGTCATCAGGCATTTGACTATTGGTCAGTAACTATTGACCATTAGCCACTAGCAACGCGCTAATTATTACCTGAGTTTTGCATGCTGAGATATGACAAGAAAGAATCGACAATCGTCTTAAACAAACCGCGAAGCGGTGGAATATTTATAGTGAAATCCGCCCCGCTATCCTTCAAAACTCCGAAGGAGTGAAATGTTGTATGGGCTTGATTTTACGCGATTAGCTTTTCAAAGTTAGAATAAGATTCTGAAAGTTTATGGCAGGATAATTTGCCGGCAGAACGATTTGAAATAATTCTGCCGATAAATCATCCTGCCAAAGTTTTTTCGGCGATGCTCGGTGACTTCGGCGCATTTCGGTGGAAAAACTTTATCGCCAATGGTCACCGAGTTTCACCGAATAGTTTTTTGTTGCTTCGCAGAAGCTTTGATTTGCAGCTTGTCTGCAAATC
>SZPB01000472.1 GCA_030263535.1 Cytophagia bacterium CHB2 | reverse complement strand
CAGCAGCAATGATTTAGGTTTGCGACAGCGGGGTGTTCAGGAAGGTTGGAATTTGGACTTCTTCTTCACAATAACGGTAGAAAAGCCACAGGCCGAAAGCGAGCGCCGCTACGGCCGTGAACAAGAGCAACGGATGCACGTGTCCCTGCCAGCCCAGTAAAGGGTTGCTTGTTTCTTCTGTCAAATTGTTCAGCAGCAGCGCGGTCAGGTTGTTTTGCGCATGCACAATGGCGCCGGGAATGATGGAGTCGCTTTTCCAGGCCAGCACGCCCAAGATGAACGAGATAAAGATGAATTGCAGAAACCACCAGGGATTCAAATGAACCGCGCCGAATAAAATCGCGGTAATGAAAATGGCAAGAGCCGGTTGATGGCGCTGTTCGAAGGCATTTTGCACGAAACCGCGAAACAACATTTCTTCGAACACGCCGGCAAAAACCACCGCCGACAAGATCATAATGATCCATTCGCCTGCCCCGTTGGCGCGCAGCGTGCGCTGGAGAATCGCCTCCCACTGTTCCGGAAATGGCAGCAGCAGGCTGATCAGCCGGTCGATTTCGATGGCCAGCACGGTGAGGGCAAATCCGATCATCACGCTCACGCCGATAATGCGTCCACCAACCGGGCGCAAACGGAAAATGACGCGATAATCGAGGCGACGCCGGCGCATATAAAAATAAGCCGGCACGAGCAACGCCAGTTCGCCGAGCAGCAACGGCCATTTGGCCAACGTGCGCTCGCTGAGAAAACCGGCGAATACCAACGGTATTGCCGTCAACAACAAAACGACGCCGGCACCCTTGACGGTGGGATAGTTGGAGGCGGATCTCATGGCGGGTATTTCTGCAATGGGCATGTTTCACCGGCACATTTCAGCTAACAAAATCGCGGCTGCGATCGAGACATTCAAAGACTCGCCGCCACCGCGCTGCGGAATGGTCACACGGTGTTGAATGATTTCTTTGAGTTGCGGCGACAGGCCGTTGATTTCATCGCCCAACACCAAAACTTTTTTTGCAGCGAAGCGCAGCGTGGTGTAGGGAAAGTCGCCGGTTTGATCCGCGCCGTAGAGCACGCAACCGAACATTTGAAACTTGCGCAACAAGCCTACGACATCCTCGATTTCGTAAATCGCCAGCCGGAAAATCGAACCCATGCTGGCGCGCACGACTTTGGGATTGAATACTTCAACGCAGGTTGAGCCGACGATCAGCCCGTCGACGCCGAGCCAATCTGCCGTGCGCAAAATCGTGCCGAGATTACCGGGATCGTGCAGCTTTTCAATCGCCACCCACAAATTGCGCGGCATTTGCTTCAGTTTTTCCAGCGGGGCAAGCTCGGGCAACCGCTTGTGAACAACGGCAATGATGCCCTGCGAATTTTTGGTATCGGAAAAACTGGCAAAGGCATCAATATTGACTTCTTCAACCGGCAAACCGCGCTGTTGCGCCATGTTCAAAGCATGATGCGCACGCAATGAGTTCAGCAGTGAGGGGCAATAAAGGATATGCGCAATCGGCCAGCCGGACTGAATCGCTTCCTCGCACAGCCGCCCGCCCTCCGCAATAAAGCATTGGGCTTCCTCCCGATACTTTTTCTGCGTCAGCCGGATGACGGACTTGAGATCAGCTTTTGTCAACATATAAAATGAAAAAGGATGCGTGATGGCGCGAGCGACGTCCTGCCGGCGTGGCCAAAAACGCGGCAACCCTAGGCGGGCGCGCCGTCACGTTTCATGAAAACTGTTTTCTTCGTGACTGATGGCGCCGAAGGCTTCGGCGGGCGTGGCCGATGCAATCAAACGTTCGCGAAAATCACGTTTGTGCACCAGCCGTGAAATGCGGCTCAATGCTTTTAAATGCGGCCCGGTTTGATGCGGCGGGCCGACCAGCAACCACACCAGACGCACGGGTTGATCATCTATAGCGTCGAATTCGACCGGCGTGTGCGCAATGCCCAGGGCGGCCACGATTTCCGGCGCCGCCTCGGCCTTACCATGCGGAATGGCCACGCCTTCACCGACGCCGGTGCTCATCACAGCTTCGCGGTCGAGTATGGCTTTGAGCACTTGATTGCGATCTTTAATGCGGCTCGCCGAGGCCAACACATCAACCATCTCTTCGATCACTTGATTCTTCTCGCGGCCCTTCAGCGGCACTTTAATCAACTCTTTGGTCAGAATATCTTGTAATTTCATCTCACCATTATCTCCTTCAAACAGACGGCATCTCCCTCTCCGGCCCCCTCCTGCGGGGAAGCTTTTCTCTCGCCGGTTTCAGCGCGGCGACTATGGTCGTTGCCCCTGCCAACGCGATATGTCGGTTGGTTCGTCCGGCAAGATCATTGTTCGGCAATTGAAATGCGGAAAAAGTCTTGAGAGATGGGGATGCTCCTCTCTCCGAAGCAACAATTTTGGACGGCAAATGTATGGCAGTATAGCCTTAATTGCAATCCTTTTTTGGAAGAAATACTAAACACTGTTCCGGCGCCGGCCGAGGGCGATACAAGCGAGGCACACCGCCAACGCGCCCAAACTCAGCCAGACACCGGCCGTAAACGCGCGTGAGGCATAGCGAAATTCGACTTGATGTTTGCCCGCGGGAACTTCGACGCCGCGAAAGCAATAATTCGCCACATGTGTTTTGACCGGATTGCCGTCAACAAAGGCGTGCCAACCCGTGGGGTAATAAGTATCACTCAAAACCAATATTTGCGGAAATGCCGAAGCCGTTTCGATCACGATCTTATGCAGGTGATACTCTTTGATGACGGCGCTGGCAGTGGAATCCGGCTGCGGCGCAATGCCGGGCGCTTCCGAGAGAATGACGGCGTCCCGCGGATCAAACTCTCCGGAGGCGAGGCGGCTCAACGCCGCCAAATTTTCCGCATGCACTTCATAATTCCCCACCAAAAATGCGCGCGGCAAAACCGTGGTATTCTCCAAAATCATGAGCGGATAGTTATTGCCGCCGTAATTGAAAGACACCGTGGCGCGGTTTACCCAATTTTCTTCGGGCAACGGAAAGAAGGAGAGAATGTATTTCACATTCAGCATGTCCAGCCAATGCTTGAGGGCGTTACGGCGCGCGGCGGGAATCGCCTCCTCGGCGCGCGGCCGCAAACCGCGTTGCCCGTTTTGTTCGACCACCTCGAAGTAATCATTCATCAACCCGCTCTGCAAATCCGTGGCTTCGAGAAAATCCTGATAGCGCCGCGGTTTCGCCGCATGATAACCGCCCACGCTGTGAATGCCCTGCGCCGCCCAGCGCATTTCGCCAAACAGATCGAGCGTCGGATAAATGCGGAACAGACCGGAGTCTTTTTGCAGGAACTGCGCCACCTCGTCGGGCTGCAAAAGCGCGCGTTTGCTGGCTTCGGAGACGGGCGGATTGCCGATGCGCTTGTCCACAATCCAAAGATCGAAAAGCGTCGCGAGCACGAAGACCACGGCCGCCGTTTTAGTTGAAATTTTATGGGTGTATGCCAATGCCAGCATAGCCAGCCCGATTGCGGCCAGACCCGAGATCGTCCACATGTCGCCGAGCAACATGCCCACGCGTCTCTCATCAAGGCGCGCTTGTGTGGCAAGTTCATACCGGTCCGGATAAATTCCGGACATAAATTCTTGAAAGCCGCTTCTGAAAATTGTGAATAGCAGGACAACGCTGAAAATCAAGCCAGCGGCAATCCACAACCGTTTGGCAATGAGTGCGCGGCGTGCTCTGGCTTCAGCCTCGCGCGGTTCACCCGCGGCCAGCGGCTGCAGCAGCGCCTGCAATCCCAGCCCCGCCAAAATTGCGGTGCTGCATTGCACCAGCACCAAAATCATCACCGGCACGCGAAATTTGTTGAAGTAGGGAAAATAATCGTAGAAGAGACGGTAGAAGAATTCAAAGTGCTTCCCGAAGGAAATGAGTAATGCCAGCACGATCGTAAGCGCGAAGAATCCTGCTTGTGGTACACGCTTGAACAAACCGACAATTGCAAGTCCGAGTACAAGAATACCCATGTAATTGGGATAATCCGTGAATGGCATGT
>SZPB01000471.1 GCA_030263535.1 Cytophagia bacterium CHB2 | reverse complement strand
GAAGAAATGCGCGCCAAAAGCTTGACAACTTTGTCCGCAAGTGTTCGAGATTACATGAACACGGCGTGGTAAACTTGCTGATCGAACTGCAAACGATAAACCGGCTCCTTGAATTGCGCTTTGATCCTGCCGCGATTTCTTTCCCAAACGACGTCGATGATCTCGCCCGGCTCGCGTCCGGGTAGGAAATCGCGGCGAACGTGTTCGCGAAAAAAAGCGGGCAAAACGCCATCGAGGGCTTCCGTGCGAAGCGTGCGCAGCTCCAGCGCTGGAAGCGGAACCACGGTATCCGCGATTGCCGGTTCAATTGAAGCAAGCGGCTCGATTGTCTTCGGCACGCCAAGCCATTCGATCCAGCTCGTAAACGGCGCGCTGCCGAGGTAGGGCAAATACCGATACTTCGATTGCCGCAGGGCCTCTTCAAGTTCTTTGGCCAGCGCCGCTTCGGCAATCTTGAGAAAGATGCGATAATGCAGTGGCGCCTGAGGAAAGGATGGAGCCACAAGCAGTTCTGCCGGTATTTGCGTGTGCAAATTATCCCCGCTCATGTTCAGATCGTTGGCGCTTTTCGCAAAGATGTAATTTACCGTCTGCACCAGCTTACGCGGCGGCGTCACGATTTGCACGGCGATTTGCAAGTTGCGCGGGGTGAAGCGTTCGTAGTATTCGTCCTTTTCGATACCCAACACCCCGGCCAGCATGCCGGCCACCACAGTAGGCGGCGGAAACGAATAGCTGAGCGCGGAGGAATTGGCGTCGAATTGGCGAAAATGCGCCATGAAGCCTTTCCAGTCGAATGCCAGAAAATGTGAATTCATGATTGGCTCTCCGTTTTAGAAGGCCAGCGGTGAGCCGTTCGGCAAAGCATCGAGCGCACCAACGAGCGAGAGCGCGCCGTCTTTCCAGAATTTCACCTGTTGAATTTTGGCTCTGTTCTCCTGCAATTTTTCGACGAGGGAAGTAATATCAAGCTTCACATTTTGAACGGAAAATACTTCGTCATCTTTATTCGTGCCCTGCGGGCTGAATTTTATCCACTTGCGCAAGTCGCCGAGAACAAAGCTGTCGCTGTTATATTCGACACGAACGTACAAACGCGGTTCCTGCCCCACTTTGCTGCGCGTGGCATGCAAGGGAATGGCCTTAATCAGCGCCTGATCGAGCAAAGCCACGTCTTCTTTTTTCAAACCGGTGTTCTTGGCATTGTATCCTGAAATAATGCCGTGGAAGGCGATCAGCGAGTATTTGACGCGATAGTCCTTGCCGATTGTGCCTTGCTCTTTGCCGGCTTCCGCGCTGAAGTGAGAAGTAATCGATTTGGTATCGAGCAGGTAAACGCGATTGAGAGAATAGCCCCAGTTGAATTGCACCGGTCCGGTGAAGGCAATGGATTGGCCTTTGCCCTCCAGCTTGATCGGCATGGTGGCGCCAAAGAGACGCACATCGATCAGCTTGTTGAGCAGGGTTTGCAATTCTTCATCGCCCAGCTTCGCCGCTTTTTTTTGCCCCAGCACCGCTTGAATCCGTTCCGAGGCGTTGACGGTTTTACCGGCCTCGCCTTTTTGCACGAAAAGTTCATGCCCGTTCTCTTGCAGATAGTCGCGTATGTAGCGCTTGAGCCGCACGTCGCTGACCAAATTGGTCTGTGTGGGATAATCCATGCGCGGACGGTTCTCTTCGTCGGGATCGCCGTTGGGATTGCACAGGTGCGCATCGTAAACGAACAAAATTTCGGAATTATTCATCGTAACCTCCTGAGGGTTGAATTTTTTTGAATATTGAAAAATAACTGCCGGTTCAGTTTGAGTTTCTGAATCGCAATTGCTTCAAGCTAATTCTTCTTCCATCGGTTCGGTTTCTTCCGTCTCCGCTGTTCCAGCAGGTGGCTTCGAGCGCAACAAATTCATCGAGTAGCCGGAAAGCAGGTAAAACACGCGCTCGTCTGCCGTCAGCTCTTTATGCGCGCCGGTTTCGTAGAGCTTTTTGGCGAGAGCCAGCCAACGCTCGGCGTAACTAACGGTCTTGTTCTTGCGGTACTGGCGAATTTTCTCAAACGCATCATTGAATAAGCGAACAATTTTTTCTTCGCTCATACCTTGATAGTTGATTTTTTCCAGCACCGGCTTGTTTTCAAGGCCTTCTTTGTACTGCGCATACGCAATGACACCGATAACGTACCCCAGCAGCGCCAACCCCTGCTGTGCCGCATTGTAACCAAGCTCGGCAAAGGCTTCCTTTACACCGTCGGGGAAATAGTCATCGAATTCGTTTGTGTTCATAGTCGATTCTCCTTCAATAAGGTTGAGCTTTTGCAAAAACAGCAAAAAGAGATTCCATTTTAGCGTGTCGGCCATCAAGGCATAGTCCGGATTATTTGATTTCTGGATTTGATAAAGTGCGTAACTCTCGAAATGATGGACGCATGCCAATTGCTTGTAGAAATGGTAAAGCTGTTTCTTTTGCACGGGCAGCCCGTTGAAAATGCAGGCATAGAGTTGCAATATTTTTTTGTATTCCTGCAAATCTGCGCCGCGCTTGCGCAGGGGGATCAAACGGTAAATCTGATCCAAATCGAAACTGATGTTGTCGGGAATCTCCAGTTTTTTCCTGCTATCGTCAGTTTCATGCGTGCGCTTTGTGATTTCCATAATCCGCGAGGGCGGCACGTCTTTGATCAGGGTAAGCACTTTGAATGCAGACTGCGATTTGCGAAAAAAGAGAAAATTCCAGATAAAGGCATTTTGCTCGAACACACCCATGTGCTCGGCGCGTTCTTTGATATTGCTCTCTGCTTCGCGCAACGATGCGATATTTTTGACTTCATTGAATTCGCGGGTGATCGCCTGCAAATAGCGAAAGAGGCGAATGGCTTCCATTTCCCCCCAAATCGTTTGTGGCATGACGTAGACCTCGAACCCACCGAGTCGCGTGCGCAAATGCTGGTCAATCCACTTCTCCGCAATGATAATGTTTTGATAACAGGATTTGCAGGCCGTGACCGCTTTGTAGTAGTTGCTCGAATCAAAGTGGGAAGCGAAGCTCACTTTGTCCGTCATGTAGAATTTCATGGCAAAGCGCGTGGTATCCTGAGTTACCTCAGTTTTTGTTCCGCAGACAGAACAGGTTCCGGAGAAGCCTCCCGCGAAGGCGCTTTCCGAGTTTTGTCGCCAAAGAAAGCGCTGATAATCCGGATGGCCGGCCACCGGCTCGCCGTTCACACAAATGGTATAAATCGTTTCTTTGGCCGGCGCCGTGGTTTTTTCTTCGATCAATTTCGCTAGCTCTTTTGCATAGTCAGCAATGGCATCTTTCAAATTTTCCGGTTTTTTCGCGAAGTGGGAAGAGGCATCAGGAATGAATTTCTCGTTCAAAACGAAAGCCGATTTCTTCCCGCTCTCTTCCTGAACCTCCATGAAAAAACGATCACGCGCTTTTTGCAGCAGCTTTTTCAATTCGGAGTCTTCCGGTAGAAAGTCGGCCAGATTGGGTAGCGTCTGAGAAACAAGATAACCCAGGTTGCTGCTGGTCGGTGAAAACTGTGGGCGATTGCCTTTTTCCGAAGCCACAAACAGATATTCTTGCAGCTTTTGTTTGGACAGGCCGTTTTCGCCGCCTTCCGCTAGCAGGTCGAAGACCAGCGATTTTTTGGCCAGGTCGAAATCGATCCCGACGATGTACCGCTGTTTCGTGGCTTCAGGAATGAGGAATTCCAGCAAATCGCTTTGCGAATTGCCGGAGACGATTTTTCCGATATCCGCTATGACATTGAGCATTTGATACTCCTTCCTAAAGAAGATTGCAACTTTGTTCAACTTGGTCCAAGAATCGGCATACTGATTCAACCTAATTAAGTAATTTTTCATATTCATTTCTTCTTTGGACAACTTACCGGTCCATATCTCACTATCACCATTGTCCTCCAACATTATCTCGAAACGTTCAGCAGTCACCTGCAAACGTCATAAATATACTACCCAACCCTGACAACTGCTGTCAGTCAATCTTCTCCGCGTGGAGTGAAGTCGGACTTGCGTCTGGAGACGTTTCTGAACCATGAAACAGTCCATGCGCAAGTCCGACTTCGCCCGACT
>SZPB01000470.1 GCA_030263535.1 Cytophagia bacterium CHB2 | reverse complement strand
CCACCGCTGGTGCGCGCATCGACCGGGCCTTCAATGCGGCCCAGCGAAAGCGAGCCGCCGCTGGTTTTCACCCGCGCTTCGCCCGTGAGGTTATCAACGGAAATGCTGCCGCCGGAGGTATTCAAGTCAAGATTGTACTTTTGCGGCACGGTCAGACGAAACTCGACTTGCAAGCCGTCATTGCTGCGCCACCAGCGTTTGCTGCCGCCATACATCTTCGCCACGATGGAAACGCCTCGTGACGTTTGATTGAAACTGATTTCGTAATCTTTGAACAACTCGCTTGCGCTGCGGCGCGAACGGCCTTCCACCCATTTAATCACTTCGACTTTGACTTCATTTTGCGGCCATGAACGGACATCCACCGAGCCAAAATCTGCGCGTAACTCCAGCCAACCGCCTGGCGTGACGGAAAATGATTTTTCCGTGCGTTCTTCCTGTGCCCTCGCCACGATCGGCACAATCAAACAAAACGCAAACAAGCTTATTGCAAAAACGCGTTTGAAACACTGCATGTCGTTTTCCTCCTGGCTCAATTTTCATGAATAAATTTGGCCTTTGTTACGACGCGAAGCTACCGAAGGTTGCTCCGCCGCGCCGCGCCCCCCAAAATTCAGGTTCTCCTCATACAGAAACGTCTACGCGGCTGTTTGGCTTTTCTTGGCCTTTTGGCATAGACAATCGTGAGCTAAAATAGTTTGCATGGTTTTAGCAATATTCCTCATTTCCAGCCTTGCCTTTTACCTTTTTTCTGCTACAATAACACCCAGAGAGAAACGTGAGAGCAGGCGTAACAAACGCTGTTTGTGGATGACGTTTACCACGTAAATTCCTGTTCGCCATCTAAAACCATAACAAGCATGCCATCACCTTGAAAATCAACTCCCTCCTCATTTGATATTCTGGCTGCGGCGCTGGCATCCTGTGAAGATTCAGTGCGGGTCCCATCGTCACAAGATCTCCGCGTTTACCCGAGGCTTCGTCAAGGGTTCGACCGGGACTTCGGCAGGCTCGATCGGATTGCTGACGACGCACTCTCAATCGAACCGCACGCGCCGCTGCCTCACAGCAGGATGAAGGACTCATACAACTCAAAGCGACAACGCAATCGTTCTGGAGATTCTGCATGTCCGTGTTCCGCAAAAACATTTTGCCGCTGCTGTTGTTTGCCGGTTTGTTTTGTTTATTTTTTGGAATAACCTCAAACGGGAATCAATCTGCAAAACTTGTTGCTGCGGCGTCCGAGCGACTTGAAACCAAAACCTATCCCTCGGATTGGGCCTGGTTGCAGCGTACGTTTCCCCACGGCACAGCGGACAAAGCAGCGCCTCTCGAGGCTTTGCGACAAGCGCAACGCATGCGCGCATTGCAAAAGTCGAGCAGCGTCACGGCCCAGTGGCAATTCGCCGGGCCGGCAAATATTGGCGGACGCATTACCGACATCGAATTCAATCCGGTTGATCCGAGCATCGTTTACGCCGGCGCGGCCACCGGCGGTGTGTTCAAATCGATAGACGGCGGCGAAACCTGGCAGCCGGTGTTTGATGAGCAAGCGGTGTTGCCGATCGGCGACTTGGCGGTTGATCCGAATCATCCTCAAACGATTTACGCCGGCACCGGTGAGGCAAACGGCGGTCACAACAATTTTCCGGGCGGCGGCGTCTTTAAATCAACCGACGGCGGCACAACGTGGCAATTCCTGGGTTTGGAAGAGACCACGTCGATTGGGCGAATTGTCATCGATCCCGCGAATTCCAACCGTGTGTTTGTGGCGGCGATTGGAAATTATTTCGCCACGGACAGCGATCGCGGCATTTACCGCAGTGATAACGGCGGTCAAAATTGGCAAAAGGTTTTATTCATCAACGACTCGACAGGTGTGATCGATCTCGTCATCAACCCGCAAAATCCCGCCATTCTGTTTGCCGCCGCATGGGAACGCGTGCGTCCGCCAAAATTCAACACGCATCTTTACGGCGCCTCGAGCGGCATTTATCGCAGCACGGATGGCGGAGATACCTGGCAGCGGCTCGGCGCAGTGAATGGGCTGCCCGATTTCCGCAATGATATTGGCCGCATTGGCCTGGCCATTTGCGCCGCTCAGCCGGATCATCTTTACGCGCTTTATACCAATTCGGGCTATACCTATGACAGTCTTTATCGCACGCGCGACGGCGGCAATTTTTGGCAGCGAACTGATACCAACAATCGCTTGCGCAGCGGGTTTGCGAATTTTAGCTGGTATTTCGGCAATGTGCGTGTGCATCCCGAAAATCCGGAGCAGGTTTATGTGCTGGACTTGGCGTTGCAGATTTCCAGCAACGGCGGCAGCACCTGGCGCACGGCCTCGGTGTCACACGTCGATCATCATGCGCTGGCGTTCCATCCAATGGACGCGCAACAGATGATTGCCGGCCACGACGGCGGCATTGATATTTCGAGCGATGGCGGTTTCGTGTGGAAAAAAGTTGAAGCATTGCCGGTGACGCAGTTTTATCAGATTACCGTTGATCCCAGCAATTCACAGCATTTGCTCGGCGGCACCCAAGACAACGGCACGCTGCGCACGCTTACCGGCGGTTTGGATGATTGGGAAGGAATTTTTGGCGGTGACGGTTTTTATGTGATTGTTGATCCCAATAATCCAAACATTATCTATGCCGAATCACAAAACGGTTTTTTAGGAAAATCGACCGATGGCGGCGCCTCTTTTGTCAGCGCGTTGAACGGCATCAATTTTAACAGCGAGCCGCGCAACTGGGCTACGCCGGTGGTGATGGATCCCAACGACAGCAATGTTTTGTATTACGGTACAAATCGCGTCTATCGCACGATCGACGGCGCAAATTTCTGGACGGCGATCAGCGGCGATCTCACGGCAAGCGAACCGGGATCGCGTTTGGGCACGGTGACCACAATCGCGGTTGCGCCGAGTAATTCTGACGTTGTTTATGCAGGCACCGACGATAGTCATGTGTGGGTGACTTCTGATAGCGGCTTGACCTGGCGCGAGATTTCGGAGAGCTTGCCGGAACGTTGGGTGACACGCGTCGCCGTTGATCCAACCGATGAAAACATTGCCTACGTCACGTTTTCGGGGCTACGCTGGACTTCGCCGCAGCCGCATGTTTTTCGTACGACGGATATGGGGCTAACGTGGGAAGACATCAGCTTTGGCCTTCCGGACACGCCGGTGAACACCATCGCTGTTGACCCTGATTATCCGAGCTTTCTCTACGTCGGGGCCGATGTCAGCGCTTTTTATTCGCCGGATTACGGCAAAACATGGCATGCGCTCGGCCAGGGATTGCCCATGGTTTCGGTATATGATTTTGCCATTCACGCGCCCGACCGTTTGCTGGTTGCCGGCACGCACGGCCGCTCGATGTACACGCTCGATTTGTCGGTGTTGACAGGCGTTGCTTCACCCACGCGCGCAGCGCCAGTTTCGTTCACCTTGCAGCAGAATTACCCAAATCCGTTTAACCCGGCAACGGCCATTTCGTATTCGGTGAATCGTGAGGCGTTTGTTCAGTTGATGGTCTTTGACGTGCTCGGCAGGAAGGTGGCAACGCTGGTGAATGAGCGGCTGCCCGCGGGCAGTTATCAGGCCTTGTTTAATGGCGAAGGCCTGGCAAGCGGAGTTTATTGGTATCGCTTGCAAGCGGGTGATCAAAGCATGCAAAAGAAGATGGTGCTGGTCAGATAACGTTTTCGGCGTGCAATAGCATTTCGCTGAAAGGTTGAGAAACAAAAACATGTCCGAACAATCAACGCCTTCTCCGCTGGTTGCCGTGATCATGGGCAGTAAATCGGATTGGGAGACCATGCGCCATGCCGCGGAAGTGCTGGCGCAATTCGAGGTGCCGCACGAATGCCGCATTGTCTCCGCGCATCGCACGCCGGCTTGGCTGGCGGAATTTGCCGCAAGCGCGGAGTCGCGCGGCCTCGAGGCCATCATTGCGGGCGCAGGCGGCGCCGCGCATTTGCCCGGCATGACAGCAGCGCAAACGCTGATCCCCGTGCTCGGCGTGCCGGTCGAGAGCCGCGCGCTCAAGGGCATGGATTCACTGCTTTCAATTGTGCAGATGCCTGCCGGTATTC
>SZPB01000469.1 GCA_030263535.1 Cytophagia bacterium CHB2 | reverse complement strand
ATGTCAAAACCATTTGAGGCAAAACGATTGAATGGTTTTGCCCATAATAGTCTTGTCTAAATTTTTTCCAAGCGCCGCCCGAAGGGCTTCTGATTTCAGTATGCCTGAAAACCCGGCGCGGGCTTTAATCTCAGAAAAAACCATTGACTTTTTGGCATTTGACGCTTATTTTCGCAACACTTTGACCGTGCTCAGGATTTGAGACGTGTGGTGAGTTGGGTTTCGGGCTTTGACCCGCTGATAAAGTACGTCAGTCGCGCCGGACAATTGCAGGCGCGACGGTCTCCAATCATCATGAAAATGATCAAGATACATTGGCAAGCTGGACGCTGGTATACATTTTCATTATCCGGATTACAAGACGAAGACGCTATCAGAAGCTTGACGCTAGCAACAACTCCTTTCTCACCGCAAGATTTTCTCCAATCTTGACCCGCAAATTTTTTCACAGATGAATCAATTTTGTCCTCCGGGCGGTTAGCTCAGTCTGGTTAGAGCGCTTGCTTGACATGCAAGAGGTCACAGGTTCAAGTCCCGTACCGCCCACTTTTTATTTTCTCATTTAACTTTTTCGTGGTTGCGCAGTGAACGAAAGCATTCGCATAGCATTTCCCGACGGTAAGGCCAAGCAATATCCGGCCGGGGTTCTTCCCAAAGACATCGTCAAAGAACTGAGCCGCTCGCTGGCGGAAAAGGCGCTGGTGGCCAAATTCAACGGCAAGGTGATCGATCTCAATCGGCCGTTGCGCGAGGACGGGACGCTGCAGTTTTTGACGTGGGATGATCCCGAAGGCCAGCAGGTTTATTGGCATTCCACCTCGCATATCATGGCGCATGCCATCAAGGCGTTGTTTCCGGAGGCGCAATTCGGGGTTGGGCCGCCGATTGAAAACGGTTTTTATTACGACGTTGATGTCGATACCAAATTATCCGGCGATGATCTTGGCCGCATCGAAGCCAAAATGCAGGAGGTGATTGCGGCCAATCAACCGTTTCAGCGCGAAGATCTCTCGAAAGAAGGCGCGGTTTCGCTGTTCGAGCAGCGCAGCGACAAATACAAGCTGGAATTGCTGCGTGATTTGGAAGACGATCGTCCCAGTGTGTATCACGAAGGCGATTTCGTCGATCTCTGCCGCGGCCCGCATGTGCCGGCCACCGGCGTGGTGAAGCATGTCAAGCTGCTCAATATTGCGGGCGCATATTGGCGTGGCAACGAGAAAAACAAGATGCTGCAGCGCATTTACGGCATCTCGTTTCCAAAAAAAGAAATGCTGCAGCAGCATTTGCAACTGCTCGAAGAAGCCAAGAAGCGCGATCATCGCAAGCTGGGCCACGACCTGGAAATTTTCCACATTACGCCCAGCGTCGGCGGCGGCCTGCCGCTGTGGCTGCCGAACGGCACCATCATCCGCGAGTCGCTCGAAGCTTTTCTGCGCCAGGAGCAGCGCGCGCGCGGCTATCTGCCGGTGATCACGCCGCACATCGCGAACTTGAACTTGTATCGCACCAGCGGGCATTACCCTTACTACAAGGACAGCCAGTTTCCTCCGCTCAAGCTGGACGACGAGGAATTCCTGCTGAAGCCGATGAACTGCCCGCATCACCATCTGATTTACATGGCCCGGCCGCGCAGCTATCGTGAGTTGCCCCTGCGGCTGGCGGAATTCGGTACGGTTTACCGCTACGAGCAGTCGGGCGAGTTGAACGGCCTCACCCGGGTGCGGGGCTTCACCCAGGACGATGCGCATATCTATTGCACGCAAGATCAAGTCCGCGACGAAATCCGCGCCACGGTGGAATTGACCCAGTTCGTGTTTCAAACCTTTGACATGAAAGTGCGCGTGCGTCTTTCGTTTCGTGATGAGAATGTCGAGAAATACGGCGGCGAAGCGCAGTTTTGGGAGCGGGCGCAGGCCGAGATCAAGGAAGTTGCCGACGAGATGGGGCTGGATTACTTCATCGGCCTGGGTGAAGCCTCCTTCTACGGCCCCAAAATCGACTTCATGATTCGCGACGCCCTGGGCCGTACCTGGCAGCTCGGCACGGTGCAGGTGGACTATGTGATGCCGGAGCGTTTTCAGCTCGAATACGTCGGCAGCGACAACAAGAAGCACCGGCCGGTGGTGATTCATCGCGCGCCTTTCGGCTCGATGGAACGCTTCATCGGCATTTTGATCGAGCATTTCGCCGGCGCCTTTCCGCTCTGGCTGGCGCCGCTGCAGGTGGTGGTCATGCCGATCACCGACAACCAGCTCGATTATGCGCGGCAGGTCGATCTACAATTGCGCGCGCAGGGCTTGCGCAGCCATCTTGATGACCGGCAGGAAAAGATCAATTACAAAATCCGCGAGGCGGAGACGAAAAAAACGCCGTACATGGTGATCGTCGGCGCCAAGGAGGCCGAGGCGCAGCAAATTGCCGTGCGCAAGCGCAAAGCCGGCGATCTTGGCGCGATGAGTATCGCCGCATTCGTGCGGCAGTTGCAGGATGAAATCGTCCAAAAGGTGCTGCTCTAGATCGCCTTTATGCGTTCGGGCATGGCCATAAACAATCATTCAATCTTGAACTTCTTAAAGGAGAATGCAAGCCACGTCACAGCAGAGAAAGTTTATCCGCATTAACCATCAGATTCGCGTGCCCAAAGTGCGGCTGATCGGAGCTGATGGCAGTCAAGTGGGGATCGTTTCGATTCAAGAAGCGCAGGCCGCCGCCGAGGCCGCCGGACTCGATCTCGTCGAAATCGCGCCG
Source organism: Cytophagia bacterium CHB2 (assembly GCA_030263535.1). Lineage (NCBI taxonomy): Bacteria > Pseudomonadati > Bacteroidota > Cytophagia > Cytophagia bacterium CHB2. The sequence continues at coordinate 1,379 of SZPB01000469.1, read as the reverse complement.
CAGGCTGAACCGCCGGTGTGCCGCGTGATGGACTTCGGCAAGTACAAGTACGAGCTGGGCAAAAAGGAAAAAGATAGCCGCAAAAAAGCCGCGGTGATTCATGTTAAAGAAGTGCGCTTCCGTCCGAAAATCGAAGAGCACGATTTTAACTTCAAATCCAAGCACGCGCGCGAATTTTTAGAAAAGGGCGACAAGGTGAAAGCCACCGTCACCTTCCGCGGCCGGGAAATGGTGCACCGGGAATTTGGTGAAGCGGTGATGAAACGCTTGACGGAATCGCTCGCCGATATTGCCAAAGTTGAACGGCAAGTACAAGAAGGAAGAAATTTAGTGGTATACTTCGTGAAGAAATAAAAGAGAGACAGCAATGCCAAAATTGAAAACCAATCGTTCCGCCGCGAAGCGGTTGCGCGTCACAGCCAGCGGCAAAATCAAGCGCAATCGCGCCGGCAAAAGCCACATTTTGACCAAAAAAGACCGCAAGCGCAAACGCCGCCTGCGTCAGGGCACGCTGGTGCATCCCTCGGACGCGCCGCGCATGGAAAGAATGCTGGGACGCGCGTGAGCCGCGGCAATGAGTCGGTTCAGCGCTTGAAAATTTAATGGAATTCTCCTGGCCGCGAAGCTAATCTTCGATTAGAAGTTTTTATCGGAATGCCAGGCTGTGAGTAAAACGACATAAACCTCAATCAAGGAAGTTGAAAAACTATGCCCCGCTCAAAATACGCTGTTCCTTCACATCGTCGTCGTCGCAAGCTGATGACAAAAACCAAAGGCCGTTGGGGCGGCAAGAAAAATTTGCTGCGCAGCGCGACGGAGACCTATGAGAAGGGTTTGACCTACGCCTACCGTGACCGCCGCGTCCGCCGCCGCAATTTCCGCCGGCTGTGGATCACACGCATCAACGCTGCCGCGCGTCTGGCCGGCATGTCTTATTCCACGTTCATGAACGGCTTGAAGAAAAAGCAAGTCGAAATCGACCGCAAAATGCTGGCCGATCTTGCCGTCAACGACCCGCAGGCGTTTCAAAATCTTGTTCAGCTTGCGCAAAACTAGGTGGGCGCCTTGTTAGACTTATTCGCCGAGCTTGATCAACTCGAAACACGTTTCACCGAAGCGCTGCGTGTGGCTTCCAATGAAAATGATTTGGAAGCGGTGCGCATCCGCTTTCTCGCGCGTAAAGGTGAGATCACCGAGTCTTTCAAAAAATTGGGACAGGTGGAGGGTGAATTGCGCCCGCGCCTGGGCCAGCGCTTGAATCAATTGCGCGAAGCGAGCGAAACGGCGTTTGCCGCGAAGAAAAATGAAATCAGCAAGCCGCGGGCCCAGGGCGCAACCGTTGATTTGACGCTGCCCGGCATCCCGCGGCGGTTGGGTTC
>SZPB01000468.1 GCA_030263535.1 Cytophagia bacterium CHB2 | reverse complement strand
CGTGCGCGCCGGTTCGGCGATTACGGATTTGGCGCAGATCGATAAATTGCGCATCAATTTCTCTGCGCCGGAACGTTACTATTCCAGCTTGCAGCGCGGCGCGGAGGTCAAAGTTTCCACCACCGCATATCCAAATGAGGCTTTGATCGGAAAGGTTGAAGTGATCGAACCTCTCGTTGATCAAGCCACCCGGCGCATGAAAGTCATCGCGGCCATCGACAATCCCGGCGGCAAATTCCGCCCGGGCATGTCCGCGAATGTTACCGTGGTGTTGGGCGAGCGCCCGAACGCGCTCGTGATTCCCAGCGAAGCGGTTTTTGTGGAAGGCGATCAAGCGTTGGTGTTCGTGATTCAAGCCGATAGCACGGTGGCAAGAACGCCGGTGGAACTCGGCACGCGCCTGCGCGAGAATGTCGAAGTGCTCAACGGCCTCGCTGCCGGCGCGATGGTCGTGCGCGCAGGGCATCAAAAACTCTTCCCCGGCGCGAAGGTGATGCCGATTGCCTCGACGCCACAACAAAACTAAGAAGATCTGTGATAATCCTTGTGAACCGCGAATAAACGCGAATAGACGCGAATTTTTTCACGGCTGGAATAACGATGCCAGAGCTACTGGAAAAGGATTTGGTTTTCCGAATCATCGGGTGTGCTATGGCCGTTCACAATGAGCTCGGTCATGGGCTTCGTGAAAAAACTTACGAAAATTCGCTAGCAGTTGAATTCAAACATCAAGGGCTTGAGTGCAACAAGCAAGCCAAATTCCCGGTTTATTATCGCAATGAATGTGTCGATGAATTTATACCGGATCTTGTGGTTGAAAAACGCGTGATCGTGGACACCAAAACCGTCGAAACGATTATCGATGAGTATCGTGGAACGATGCTCAATTATCTCAAGATTACTGGATTGAAGGTCGGCCTCATCATTAATTACAAGCACCGCAAGCTGGAATGGGAGCGACTTGTTTTGGATGAGGCACGATGAATCCGCCGTATGAGAATCGTTAATTGCCGCGCATCCCTGTTAGGCAACGTAATGGATTAAATGTTTTTTTATTCGCGTTGATTAGCGTGCATTCGCGGTTACAAACTGAACGTTGGAGACAATAATGAAGCTCAGTGAAATTTCCATACAGCGCCCGGTGCTCGCCACGGTGATGAGTCTCGTCATCATCATCTTCGGCGTGGTGTCGTTCACGCAACTGCCGGTGCGCGAGTATCCCGATATCGATCCGCCTGTGGTTTCTGTAACCACGTTCTATCGCGGCGCGAGTCCGAACGTGATCGAAACGGAAATCACCGATATTTTGGAAGAGCAGCTTTCCACGATTGAAGGCGTGAAGACCATCACTTCATCCAGCCAGGAGCAAGGCTCGGCAATCACCATCACGTTCGAACTGGATCGCGACGTCGATCAAGCCGCCAACGATGTGCGCGACCGCGTGGCGAGCGTGCGCGGCCTGCTGCCGCGCGAGGCTGATGATCCCATCATCCAAAAAATCGATGTGAATGCGCAGCCGATCATGTGGCTGGCATTGATCAGCGACCGGCACAACAACCTCGAATTAACCGATGCTGCCGAGCGCATTCTCAAAGAACGTTTGCTGCGTTTGGAAGGCGTCGGCTCGATTTTTATGGGCGGCGAACGGCGCTATGCCATGCGCGTGTGGTTGGATTCACAACGTATGGCGGCGCGCGGCTTGACCCCGCAGGATATCGAAAACGCCATTCGCCGCGAAAACGCGGAAATCCCTGCAGGCCGGGTGGAGGGCGAGAATCGCGAGTTTACCGTGCGCACGCGCGGTGATCTGGCCACACCGGAAGAATTTGCCGCGATCATCGTCAAGCAAAGCGGCGACGAGTTGGTTCGTTTGGGCGACGTTGCCGAGGTCGAGCTTGGGGCGCAAGATGAGCGCACTGCGGTGCGGTGGAGCGGCACGCCGACAACCGGCCTCGGTGTGGTCAAGCAAACACGCGCCAGCACGCTGCAAGTTGCCGAGACGGTGATTAATGCGCTGCCCGAGTTGGAAAAAAACTTGCCCCAGGGCATGAAAATCGATGTAGCTTATAACTCAGCGACCTTCATTCAAGAGTCTATTAATGAAGTGGCGGAGACGCTGCTCATTGCCTTCGGCCTGGTGGTGTTGGTGATTATCGCATTTCTCAAGAGTTTTCGCGCTACGCTGATTCCCACGTTTGCGATTCCGATTTCCATCATCGGCACGTTTGCCGTCTCATATTTTCTCGGCTACACCATCAACATCCTCTCGCTGCTGGCCTTGGTGCTCGCCATCGGCCTGGTGGTGGATGATGCCATCGTCATGCTCGAAAACATTTACCGCCATATGGAGATGGGCAAGACGCGCTGGCAGGCCGCGATTGATGGCGCGAGAGAAATTGGTTTTGCCGTGTTGGCAACTACGATTGCGCTCGTCGCCGTGTTCGTGCCGCTGGCGTTTCTCACCGGAAACATTGGCCGCCTCTTCAACGAGTTCGGCGTCACAGTTGCAGTGGCAGTGTTAATTTCCGGTTTCGTCGCGCTCACGTTGACGCCGATGTTGTCTTCGCGCATGCTGAAGCCGCTGCATCACGCGAGCAACAGTTGGGCCTCGCGTTCTTTCGATGCATTCTTTGACTGGCTCGAACGAACTTACAATAAAATCGTGCGCGGCGCGCTGCGACACCGCGGCTGGGTGGTGGCAATGGCCGTGCTGATGATTGCTTTGAGCGCGACGATTTTCATGTTCCTCCCCAGCGAACTCGTGCCCACCGAAGATCGTGGCGTAGGATTTGGCATCGTCATCGCCCCTGAAGGCGCCACACTCGATTATACCGATCGCTACGTGCGGCAGGTCGAGAACATCATTCTGAACCTGCCTGAAACCCACGGCCTGTTCACGGCCACCGGCGTGGGCTTCGCCGGACCCGGCCGCGTGACCAATGCCTTTTTCTTCCTCAATTTGAAACCGGCAGACCAACGGGAAAAATCACAGCAGCAAATCGTACAGGAACTTTTCCCGCGGCTGTTTTCAATTCCCGGCGTGCTTGCGTTTGTGTTGAATCCGCCGAGCCTCGGTTCGGATTTTAACTTCACGCCCGTGGCTTACGTGCTGCAAGCGGATACCTACGAAGAATTGCAGAGCGCAGTGGGGGTGATGATGGCGCAGGCCTCGCAGCTCGGGTATCTCATCAATTTGGACAGCGATTTGCGCCTGAACAAGCCACAGCTTGAAATCACCATTGATCGCGAACGCGCTGCCCTGCTCGGCGTTTCGGTGACGGACATTGGCAACACGCTCGAGACTTTTCTCGGCGGCCGCGTGGTCACTGATTTCAAGCGCGGCGCAAAGCAATATGACGTCATCGTGCAACTCCGGCCTGCTGATCGCGCCACGCCCAACACTATTGACGGCATTTACCTGCGCGGTGCGAATGGCCTGGTGCAGCTTGCGAACGTTGTGAATGTGAAAGAAACGGTTGCGCCGAAAGAATTGAATCACTTCAATCGCGTGCGCTCGGCAACGATCACCGCCAGCATGGTTCCCGGCGTGAGCCTGGGTCAGGCATTGAATGATCTCGATCGCATCGCGGACGCCAACCTGCCGCCCACGATCAAACGTGATCTGACCGGCCAGTCGCGCGAGTTTCGCGAATCCAGCAGCGCGCTGTATTTCCTCTTTGCGTTTGCGGTGGTGTTTATCTATTTGGTGCTGGCCGCGCAATTCGAAAGCTTCATTCACCCGCTGACGATTTTGCTGTCGGTGCCGCTCGCCGTGGCCGGCGCGCTCGCAGCGCTTTTTGCCTTCGGTCAAACCATGAACATTTACTCGCAAATTGGTTTGATCATGTTGATTGGTTTGGTGACGAAGAATGCCATTCTGATCGTGGAGTTTGCCAATCAATTGCGGGAACGCGGACAGCGCTTGTTCGAGGCCGTGGCCGAGGCCGCGACGGTGCGGTTGCGCCCGATTCTCATGACGTCATTTGCAACCATCTTCGGCATTCTGCCGATTGCCATCGGCCTGGGCGCCGGCGCCGAATCGCGGCGGCCGCTGGGCATCGCGGTGGTCGGCGGCATGCTGCTTTCGACGTTTTTAACGCTGGTGCTCGTGCCGGTGGTTTACACGCT
>SZPB01000467.1 GCA_030263535.1 Cytophagia bacterium CHB2 | reverse complement strand
CTCCACTTCGTGCTTCACGGTTTCCCACCACGACAAAAAGATTTGATAAAACTCCTGGGTGCGGTGATCCGAGGCTTCGCGCAATTCCGATCCGAAACGATGAATCGATTTCTCGCCGGGCAAACGCGCCAGCGTGCCGACGCGCAAAAAATTGCTTTGCTTTTTGAAGCCTTGATCGATGAGATAGGTTATTTCATCGCCTTCGGCCAGGCAAACGCGTATCTCGTAGGTCGCATCAACGCAGAGCAGAAAAATTTCGAACCGGCGGCCGCCGACCACGAATGTTTCGGAAGCCGTAAGATTGCCGGGCTGATAGCCCATGAAGCGATCGACCACCTCCGACAAATCGCGCGGATGCTTGCGCATCCATTCCGCCAGGGCCTGGTAAATCGGCGTAAAATTGCGGTAATTCCCGCCAAAATCCTGCAAGTTTTTGAGTTCGACTTTGACGGAGCCGCCTCCGCCCGCGCCACGCGCCGGGCCTCGACCTGTTCCGCTTCCCGGCACTCCCAAACCGGCATCGCCGGCGCCATTGCCCAAGCTCTGCCCAATTCCTGCGCCGCTGCCGCCGGTGCCGACACGAATGCCTTCACCCGTTTCATTTCTTCCGCCGAAGCCGCGGCCTCGACCTTCACCGGGCAAGGCCGTGGTCGCGTCCAAGCCGCCGAGATCAAGACTACCATTACCCAACTCTGTGTCCCATGAAGACGCCAGATCCGTGCTGCCCACCGTCGGCGTGCCGGTGACGGTGCCGCGACCGGCGCCGGCAAGTTTGGGTTGCGAAAGGATCGGCTGGCCCGCGCCCAAATCGCCCAATTCCGCTGCGAGATCAATGCGTTGCGGCACGCCAGGGCTGCCGCCCGGCTCGGCGACTACGCGGCCAACATTCACAGCTTGTGCATTTGTACTGCCTCCCCCGCCGGTTGCAGACGCGCCTGCCGGAGCTATGGGCGGCGGCGCAACGGCAAGCTCTTGCTGAATGTTGACTTTTTCATAAAGCTCGGGATACAATTGAATGCGAACCTCGCGGGGCGCAGCTTCTTCGGGAAAAAATCGGGCATAGCCCATGTATGCGCCCAGCGCGGCAAAATGCATCACACAGGCAATCACAAGCCCCCACGTCAGATACTTGCGGTAATTCTGCTTAAGCTCGGGCGCGCCGTATTTGAAAAATGATGTAACGCTAAGATCCAACATGATCGTGTCCTGCCAAATTTTTGTGCTACCTGCCAAAGAGTTGCCAAGTATGCTGCCGGTGTACTGTTACCTTGAAAAATTTATCCCTCTTTGAATGTCATCCAGCAGTGAGCTTGTGAAGTTGCAGGCAAATCGCCGGGTACTTCACACGATTCGTCTGAATGACATTTCGAAGGAGCTACTCCTAAAAATTAAGGATTCTCGCTTAAATAACTTGCCCATATCACAAACCGCGAATGGACGCTAATAAACGCGAATTTTGAAATTAGCGAATATTCGCGTTCATTCGCGGTTTCAAAAATGAGTAAGTTATTTAAATGGCACTCCTAAGGTACCAGCGTACTAGTTTTTGATACCGCGATTCGTTTCGTCGTTGTGCTTAAAATTTCTGCGGCATTCCCCCAACGCGGACTCACTATGTCAAGTTAAAAAAATCTCCAACGGATAGAAAAAACCAGCGGATGAAAGAAACTTTATCAGTTGGTTTTTTCAATCCGTTGGAAAAATCTTTGCTTTTTTTGCAAAGATTCAACTTTTAAGAGACTAGCGCTGCAAAATCACTTCAACGGCATCTGCCGGCTCGGTGGCGCCGTCGAATTTGCGCTTGACTTCGATCTTCACCGTGCGTTGCAATTTGCGCACATACAAACGCCGTTGTGGAGATTTCGCTTTGACTCCGTCTGCGCCCTCCCACGTGATAAAATAATGATAAAAGCCGGGCGCGATGGTTTTGCCGTTTTTCGCCTGCCAATTCCACACGATTTGATTGGGCAAGCGCCCCTGTCCCGTCATCTGCCACACGGGTTGGCCGTCAGCCGCTTCAACCACCAATTCCCATTTCTTGGGCGGCGTGTAAAAATGCGTGCTGGTAATTTGGAAAACTGCCGCAGCAGGCGAAAGCGAAATCATTTCCTCTGCCGGCACGATGGCGCGGCGGCCCACACGGCGATAAAAACGCAAACTGTCCTGCACGCTGTCAAAACGCGGCAACCCGACTTGTAAATCACCCAACGTTGATTTGCTCAGATAATTTTTGAGCGCAAGCGCGCGCGGCAATGACATCGAATTGGCCACGATCGTGGCACCGGTGGCTGGTGTTTTCGTCAAGCTGCGCGAAAGCTGCCCGAGCGATTGGCGATAAAACGTCGAATAACTGCCGGCAAGCTGCGCCGTGGTGTCGGAAAGGTCCACGGCACTCACCGGCTGCAAGGCAGAGGAAGCGGTCAGCGTACTGTCAAGCGTGCCGAGATTATAAACCGACAACGCAGCCAGCGCATGCGCCGGCACATCGGGCGCGATCACGCGCTCGATCCGCTGCGCAATAATGTTAAGCTCTTCTGCTTCGGCCTTGACCAGCGCGCGCGCGGCGGTCAGAAAAAAATCCGGCGGCGCTTGAAAGGGATAACTGAAGCGCGGCGCTTCTTCGATTTGAGGCAGGCGCAACACGCGGTCAAATTCCACCACAAAAGCGAATTCATGTGAACCGAGCGAGTTGCCGCTCAGCTCGTTGGTAGGATAATCAAATGTATAATTCAAACTGATCGGGCCATAAACCCGGCCCCGGCCTTCGAGCTGAAAACCGTTTTGATTCAGCGCCAGACGCGCAAAGCCCAATTCGGGCTTGCTCATTTCCACAAAACCGCCGGTCTGGAATTCGCCATGCGCGCGTGTGGTGAAGAACGACGTCTGCACATTGCCCAGATGAAAATTCAGCGCCAGATGGTTTTCCGCTTTCAGCGGAATTGCCGGCGCGCCGAGCGCGAGATTCGGTTGATTGATATGATCGCGGCTCAACGCAAACGACACAAACGGCAACGGCCAGATCGTGACGCCGGCGCCAAGGTCGAGCGCGGTTTTGCCGCGGCTGCGTGCAAACACCGGATCATTGGCATCGATCAACACGAATTCACTTTGATCGTATTGCTGCGAAAACAAGCCCGCCTTCACCCCCACCGCAACAATCGGCGACAAACGGCGGCTCAACGCCACGCTGAAGTAGCTTTGATTATAAAGCGGCAACGACAGATTTTGCGCATGCGCGGCGAAGCCCAGCTCTTTCGGCAGCCAATGCGGCAACACCAGCGAAGCATAATTCAAACGGAATTGCGAGGCGGCGCCGTCCACAAAGCCGAGATGATAAAAGCGCATGCCGAGCTGCAACATGCTGCGCTGATAGCTCGGGGCCGCCGGGTTGCTCAGGCTGGCGTGCGCGCTCCACAGATCAATGGGCTTCGGCTCGAGCAAATTTTGCGAAAAGGCCGGCATGGTCAACAACAGCGCGGCCAGAGTCAGTGTGAGTTTTCTCGAAAGCATCGTATGTTGGTTCGAATATGTTTGTCGTGCCGGCATCAACGCGCAAGCACGATGTAACCGGAGGCGATCTTTTTGCCCCGATCCGTCAGCAAATAAAGATAGGGCCCGGGATATTGCGGCTCACCGCTTTCACTCTTCCCGTTCCAGCGAAATTCCACGGCGCGGGTTGCGTTAAATGCGCGCAACAACTCGCCACGCAGGCCAAAGATCTTCAACTCCAATTCCTGGCCTTCGAAATCACGCAGATCGAAAATCACTTCATCATTATAGCCGTCGGCATTGGGCGTGAAGGGGTTCGGGGCGACGGCCAGTTCACCGGCTTCGACAACGAGCTGCTCCGCGCCATCGCCGACAAGCTCGGCCTGCGGATCAACTTCGTCGGCACCGACTTCTCGGGCCTGCTGGCGCAGACCGCCTCCCGGCGGTTCGACGTGGCGTCCTCGTCGATCACCACCACCGACGCCCGGCGCCGCACCGTCGGGTTCACCAACGGCTACGACTTCGGATACTTCTCGCTCGTCGTGCCCACCGGTTCTCCCATCACCGGTTTCGGCCAGCTCGCACCCGGTCAGCGCATCGGCGTGGTGCAGGGCACCGTGCAAGAGGCGTACGTCATCGACACCCTGC